>JACAFD010000253.1 GCA_013388555.1 Nitrospirota bacterium
AGCAGGCGGCTGAGCAGCGTCGCTTGAATTTCCTCTGGCTTCTAAGGCAGGTCCCATCCGTCGCCGAGATCAGCTATCTGGATGGAGCGGGCCGGGAACAGCTTCGAGTGGCCCGGCTTGGTATAGACGAGGTGGGGAGCCAGAAAGACTACTCGGCCGATCCGAAGTTCCTCCACGCCATGCGGGACAAGATCTACTTCAGCTCCGTGTATTTTCTCAAGCAATCCGAGCCTTATATGACATTGGCCTTGAAGTGGCAGGGCCAGAGCGCCGGTGTCAGCGTCGCGGAGCTGAACCTGAAGCTCGTCTGGGACGTGGTCTCTCAGATCAAGATGGGGCCGAAGGCGTATGCCTACGTGGTGGATGCAGGCGGCACTCTGATCGCCCACACGGACATCAGTCTGGTGCTCCAAAAGACCGACCTCTCGCAATCACCGCAAGTGCGGGAGGCCATCGCAAACCTGAAAGAGACCGGTGAAGATGCGCTCGAGAGCGGAATTGGAAGAGATCTGCACGGGGATCTGGTGCTCGCCGGATCCGCGCCGATCGCGCTCCTGGGTTGGTCGGTTTTGGTGGAGCAGCCCGTCAGCGAGGCCTTTGCCCCGCTCTACGACTCGATCGTGGGTACGCTGACAATTCTGCTGATTGGCCTGTGCCTGTCTGTAGCGGCCAGCTTTTTCCTGGTTCGAATAATCGTCCAGCCCATCCAGGTGCTCCATGCCGGCGCGGCCCGGATCGGGTCCGGCGCGCTGGATCACAGAATCGAGGTGCGGACGGGGGACGAGTTGGAGCTGCTTGCGGACGAATTCAACGAAATGACGGCACGGCTCCAGGAATCATACGCCAACCTTGAGCAGAAAGTGGAAGACCGGACGCGGGAGCTGACCGAAGCCCTGAAGCATTTGAAAGCTCTTTGGGAGGTCGGTCAGGCCGTCAGTTCGACCCTCAATCTGGGAACGGTGCTTCAAACGATTGTCATCCGGGCGGTCGAGCTGTCGGGGACGATAGGCGGTGTCGTCTACGAGTATGACGAGACCAAACAAGAGTTTCACCCGCAAGTTGTCTATCGGATGGAGGAAGAGCTGATCAACGCCCTTCAAGCGAAACCGATTCGACTGGGGGAGGCGGCGATCGGGCGGGCTTCTGTCAGTCGGGCACCCTTTCAGGTTCCCGACATACAAAATGACCAGGATTACGGCGCCACCCATCTTCAGTCTATCCTTGTCCGGCTGGGCTATCGTTCGCTTTTGGCACTGCCGCTGCTGAGAGAGGAGCGGATCATAGGCGGTTTGGTCGTCTGGCGCCGGGAGCCTGGAGAGTTTTCACCCGAGGTGGTGAACCTGCTCCAGACGTTTACCACCCAGTCTGTTTTGTCCATTGAGAACGCAAGGCTCTTCCGCGAGGTGGAGCAGAAGAGGATCGAGCTGGAGATCGCCAGCAAGCACAAGTCCCAGTTCCTGGCCAACATGAGTCATGAACTCCGGACCCCTCTGAACGCGATCCTGGGGTACACGGAGCTGATTTTGGACAACATCTACGGGGAAGTGTCCGACAAGGTGCGCGAGGTGATGTCGCGCCTGGAGATCAGCGGGCGGCATCTCCTCGCCCTGATCAACGACGTCCTCGACCTGTCCAAGATCGAAGCTGGGCAGCTGACGCTTTCGCTGAACGAGTACTCAATGCAGGACGTGGTGCAAACAGTCTTCACGGGGGTGGAGGCGCTGGCGGCCGAAAAGGGGCTGTCATTGAAAACCACCGTCGTCCCGGACTTGCCCACGGGCTACGGGGATGAGCGGAGGCTCAATCAGGTGCTCCTGAATCTCGTCGGCAATGCAATCAAGTTCACCGAGACCGGCGAGGTCGATATCGAGGTCAAGGCCCTCGACAACGGTTTTCTGGTGGTGGTATCGGACACGGGGCCCGGCATCCCCCCGCCCGATCAGGCCAAGATCTTCGAAGAGTTCCACCAAGTGGACAACACCAGCACACGCAAGAAGGGCGGCACGGGCTTGGGGCTCTCCATTTCCAAGCGCATTGTCGAGATGCACGGTGGGCGCCTCTGGGTAGACTCCACTCCAGGTAAGGGGTCCATTTTCTCATTTACGATTCCATTTCGAACAGAGCGACCACGGGGGTGATATGGGCAAGCGGATTCTGATGATCGAGGACCATGAGGACAATCGGCGCATTCTGCGGGACCTCCTCACGAGCAAGGGCTACGACGTGATCGAGGCGGAAAACGGGATCGATGGGGTGAGCGCGGCTGAAACCTACCGTCCGGACTTGATCCTCATGGACATCCAGCTGCCCGGCATCGACGGCTACGAGGCGACGCGGCGAATAAAGGCGAACTCGGAAACCCGGAAAATCCCGATTATCGCGGTGACCTCATACGCGCTGAGCGGAGATGACGTGAAGGCGTTTGAGGCAGGTTGCGACGCCTACGTGGCGAAGCCCTTCAGTCCGCGTGACATCCTATCGAAGATTCAGGGCTATTTCGCATGAGGGTAAGACAGGGTCAAACATGAAATCACCACCCCTCATCCTGATCGTGGATGATAACCCGACGAATGTGGAAAT
>JACAFD010000285.1 GCA_013388555.1 Nitrospirota bacterium
ACCGAAAGCCGGAACTGGCCCGGCATCGAGGTGATTTCCTCCCGCCGATCTCGCCCTTCGACAACGAACAGCGGATAGATGAAATCTGCCGGGGTCAGGCGCGTCTCCCGCACCATGCGACGAAATGTCTCATGCTGTCGCAGCCGCCTGAGCCGCTGTATTGGAAAGCTCATCGGATCACTTCCTAGGAAGATTCGTCAAGAACAGCACAAGGTCACGAACAGAGATCATACCGGACAACTTGCCGTCCTGTGTGACGCCGAGATGGCGGATATGGGTTTTGGCCATCAGATCGTTGGCATCAAGCAGGGTCTTATTTTCATCGATTGTCATGATCGGGGCCGACATAATCTGTTCGACCGTTGTCTTCTGAGTGTCGGCTCCGGCCGCAACCACCCGCCTAACCATATCGGTATCCGTCAGGATACCAATGATCTCCTTTCCGTTCGTCACGAACAGGCTGCCGATGCCACGATCCCGCATGATGCGTGCAGCCATCTGGGCATTTGTGTCCCGCTCAACTGAAATAAACTTCTCTCTCGGAATCATGAACGACTTGACGGAAACCATATTCCTATCCTCCTTTTGCTAATTCGTCCCACTACCCTGCCATCTCCCTCGATCCATCAGCGCAATGAAACGGCGATTCACGCCACCTCCTTGAAGTGCCTCACGATCGCTTCTGTCAGCGCAGGCACAGTATTCTCAGCCGGCATGACCGTGACCGTCAACCCGTACTCTTCCGCCGTACGTGCCGTAATGGGCCCGATGCAAGCAATGACCACCCGCGCGACGAGTGGCCTTACCGCGTCCCGCCCTCCAAAAACCTCTACAAAATTGCGGACGGTAGAGGAACTCGTGAAGGTCGCTACCGCCACCTGCCCTTCGTGAAACTGTCGTGTCAGGGACACGACATCCACGGCCGGAACGATCGTGCGATAGACAGGAATCACATCGACCGTTGCCCCAAGCGCGCGTAACTGTTCCGGCAAAATTTCGCGAGCGACTTCGGCTCGTGGGATTAAGATGCGGCACCCCTGTATTCCCACATGAGCTAATGCAGCAATCACTCCCTCTGCCTGGTACTCAACTGGAACGACATCGGGAGTGAGCCCATACATCCCCAGTTCCTGCGCCGTTCGTGGTCCAATTGCGCACAGGCGAAGATTCGCTAACGCTCGAGCATCCTTCCTCGCCACATGAAGCCGTTCCATGAAGGGCTTCACCCCGTTGACGCTAGTAAAGATCAGCCATTGATAGGTATTGAGACGAGTCACGGCCTCATCGATCGGCTGCCAACTGGCCGGAGGCACGATCTGAATCGTCGGAACCTCAACCGGCTCCGCGCCGTAAGCCGCCAGCAACTGAGAAAACTCTCTCGCCTGTTCCTGTGCGCGAGTGAGTACGATCCGTTTTCCAAAGAGCGGCTTGGTTTCGAACCAATTCAGTTGTCCTCGCAATCGCACCACCTCACCCACAACGATCACCGTAGGCGGCTCGAGATGCGCGGCTTCAGTTCTCTCAACGATATCAACTAATGTCCCCACAATGGTCCGTTGACCGGCTTTGGTTCCCCAACGGATTGTTGCGACTGGTGTATCCGGCGACCGGCCCTCCGACAGTAACCGGCCTACGATCGAAGAAAGGTTCTTCATGCCCATCATGAACACGAGCGTCCCTGATGCACTGGCTAATTTCGGCCATTCCAACAAGGCCGCTGGCTTGGTAGGATCTTCATGCCCGGCCACAAACGTAACCGTAGAAGCCAACGTTCGATGGGTCACTGGAATACCGGCATAGGCAGGAACCGCGACCGCCGCCGTCACACCTGGGACAATGTCGAAGTCGACCCCTGCAGCCGCCGCCGCTTCAGCCTCTTCGCCACCACGTCCAAACACAAAGGGATCTCCTCCTTTGAGCCGAACCACGATCTTCCCTTCCTTGGCACGTTCAATGAGCAGTCGATTGATATCGGCCTGGTCTTGATACTGCCCGCGTCCCCGCCGGCCGACATAGATGCGCTGTGCTGTCGACGGAGCATGTTCCAGTAACAGAGCGTTGGCGAGATAATCGTAGAGGACGACATCGGCCTGTTCCAAACATTCCTTCCCTTTCAGCGTAAGAAGTCCAGGATCCCCTGGGCCTGCTCCAACCAGAAAAACCTTCCCTGACTTTTTCTGTTTCGTCATGTGGCCCCGTAGATTGCCCGAAGAATTCTATCGCCACCGCGTGCGAGCAATCGTTCCGCGAGTTGGATACCAATGGACTCCGGGTCTCCAATGGTTCCCTCAACGGTATCGCGAATGAGCTCTTTGCCATCTACGCTGGATACCAGTCCTTCCAATCTCACCCCGGTTCCTACCACAGTCGCATGGGCTGCGATCGGAACTTGACAGCCTCCTTCGAGCCGATGGAGCAACGCACGTTCGGCGAGAACGGCGGTCTTACTCGGCGCATGGTCGAGACCGCTCAATAACGAATGGATAAAAAGATCATCCCGCCGGCCCTCAATGCCCAACGCTCCCTGGCCAATGGCAGGCAAACTGATCTCCGGCGAAAGATACTCCGTAATTTCATGCACCCAACCCAAACGTCGCAAACCCGCTGCGGCAAGCACAATAGCATCGAACTGTCCCGCCCGTAATTTCTTGAGACGGGTATCCAAGTTTCCGCGTAACATCGCGATCGTGAGGTCGGTCCTGGCATACAGAAGCTGTGATTGGCGACGCAGGCTGCTGGTCCCGACCCGAGCACCACGAGGAAGGTTCTTGAACGACTGCCCGTCACGACTAATCAGAGCATCTCGGGGATCTTCTCGTGGTGGCACGCAGAGAATAGCCAATCCCTCCGGCAATTCCGTGGGCACATCTTTCATACTATGCACCGCCAGATCGATCTCGCCGCTCAAGAGAGCTTCTTCGATCTCCTTTACGAACAGCCCCTTCCCGCCAATCTGAGCCAGCGGGACATCTAGAATTTTGTCTCCCGATGTTTGGATCTTCCGCAACGTCACGGTTACATGCGGAGCCATCGCCTGTAACTGCCCTTGCACCCACTCGCTTTGCTGCACCGCCAGCCTGCTTCCACGGGTTCCGAGCACGACGGTCGACCGCTCATCACCGACTGTTGACATGGCTTCCTTTTGCGGATTCACACAATGGCAACGGAGATGAAGCGTCGCGACCATTCGCGGGCTTACGAGCTTCTTCGAGCTGTTGTGGCACCATCATTGATCCGGCATCTTCGAAGCTCTTCTGGGAGTTGCCTCTTCAATATCCTGGATGTCTGTCTGAGATGTGTGACAGGCCTCAGACCCGGATGACGCTGGCTCATTGATATCAGGAAGTGCAGGGTCGCTGAGACTGAAAAAACGTCTCGCGGCCTCGACAAAGGCAGCCCCATCCGAGGAATTCACCTCGGCTTTGAGTGTTACCATCGTATTATGAATGAGTTTGTTCACAATCGATGACGCCAGCGCCTCGACCAGTTCACGCTCTTGCGAGGACAAATTCGCCAAACGCCCCAAGGTCTTGTCAAGCTCAGCCCGCTTGATATCGTCAACCCGTGAACGGAGAGCCACGATGGTGGGAGTGACCTCCAGAGACTGGAGCCATTGCCGCACAATGCCGACTTCATCCAGCACCATCCGCTCGGCTTTCTCAGCTTCGTTGAGACGCTCCCCCCGATTGTGTTCAACCCTGGTCTTCAAATCATCAATGTCGAAGAGGAACGCATTATCGACGTGCCGCACCGCCGGATCGATATTGCGCGGGACAGAGATGTCGATCAAGAACATTGGACGATTCATCCGTTGCCTGATCGAGCGCTGGACGTCATCTTCGCCTACTAGGTAATGAGCGGCGCCGGTCGATACCAAGACGATATCGGCAGCGGCCATGTCCTCTCGAAACTCTTCAAAAGCGACCGGAGTGCCGCCAAACCGGTTTGCCAATTCCAGGGCATGTTGCGGATTCCTGGTCGTCACCCGTACATGCCGGACACCACTGGCAATGAAATGCCTTGCCGCCAACTTGGCCATCTCCCCTGCCCCCACCAGCAACACCGTCTTCTCGCTTAAGTCCGAAAAGATCTTTTTGGCTAATTCAACCGCAGCATAGCTGACTGATACAGCCATCTCGGCAATTCTCGTTTCCGTCCGCACACGTTTAGCGACAGAAATCGCTTTCTTCATGACCTTGTTGAGGATGATGCCGGTCGTCTTGTGTGTGAGCGCAACCTCGAAAGCCTCTTTGATCTGGCCCAGGATCTGCGACTCACCGACAATCATGGAATCGAGACTAGAGGCCACACGGAACAAGTGGCTGATCGCTCGATCCCCCTGGTGCCAATAAATATGAGGGGTTAACTGCTCAGAAGACAGCGAGAGGTGGGCATCTGCCAAGAAGTCCTGGATTCCTCCATACCCTGATTCAATCTCATCGACGACGGCATAGACCTCAACACGATTGCACGTCGACAGTAAAACCCCTTCCCGCACCCCTTGGTATGAGCAGAGCCGGGTCAGGGCTTCGCCCATCCGGCTCTCGGGAACCGCAAGTTTCTCGCGGATTTCGACCGGGGCAGTCTTGTGGCTCAAACCAACGACGACAATGTGCATGTTAAGACACCGGTCCGTGACTCTTGAGAACCACGCCGATAAGGGTCAGAATAACCCCGGCAAATCCGATAATCGTGAGATACGCCGCACGTTTGGCTCTCCAGCCCACCGTGAGCCGCCCCATCAGGACCCCAAAGTAAAACACCCATGTCACCAAGGCCCCTGTTTGCTCGGGATTCCAGTTCAGGTACGACCCACGAGAGAACTCGGCTGAAAGAGCACCGGTAATGATGCCCAGCGTGAGCAATGGAAATCCTGTCACGATCGACTGTTGATTCAGATGGTCGAGAAAGTCCAAGGCCGGCAATTTTGAGTAGAGGACATTGAACCGTTTGGACTTGAGAAGTCCATCCTGAATCAGATACATGAGACCGGCCACAAAGGCGATGGCAAATCCCACCGTGCCGAGCATACTCAGGGTCACATGGACCCACAAGGTTCGGAATACCGGCGTGAGGGCCGGGGCGGTTTCCGGCAATGCCGCGGCAGAGACCAGCGAGACCAGTGCCAGGGGGAGGATAAATGAGCCAAGTACGTGCAACCGGTGGCGAAACTCCACGACAAGAAAGACCAGAATCAGCATCCAGGAAAAAAACGACAGTGCTTCCTGGAATCCTGGCAGGGAGACTTCCGTCGCTCCGCTCATCCGTGCACCCAAGGCGATCGTGTGCGAGGCAAATCCGGTCGCCGTCATGCCCAGTGAGGCATTTGATAGGGTTTCAGAAGGCCGGAGTAGGTAGGCAAGAAAGGAGACAGCGGCCGCAAAATATAAAGCCATCGTTACCATAAAAAGCACTGCGGCCATAGCGCTCCATCCTCTCGACTTTTCAGGACAAACAGGCTGATATTAAACGAGGAATTATATCGATGGCACGAGATGGGAGTCAACCAAACGAACGGAAGGGAGGCGGCCGATCAACCACGCCCGGCCTTCCCGGCACCCTCTATGTCGTCAGCACACCGATCGGGCACCCGGATGACATCACCCTTCGAGCCCTGGCTATACTACGCCGAGTCATGGTTGTTGCGTCAGAAGACCCTCGTGCGACACAGTCGCTGCTGGCTCATCATGGAATCACCGCAACGGTCACAAGCTACGGCCCGCTCAATCGCCACGAGAAAATGCTGCTCCTTTTGCATCGACTCAGGCAGGGGCAAGATGTCGCCCTTGTCTCAGATAACGGCACCCCTATCATTTACGACCCAGGTTATCTGTTCGTGGCTGCTGCCTATCGAGCAGGAATCCCCGTGAAGGCCATTCCTGGTCCCTCTGCTTTAACGGCAGCGACAGCAATCTCCGGCTTTTCAGGCGATGCCCTCATCTTTGAGGGACACCTTCCCTCAACGAATCGTCGTCTTTCGCAATATCTCTCCCGATTTCGTGAAGAACGAAAAATTCTTGTGCTCTATGTCAGTTCAAGCGCCCTCACAGGGCTACTGAAAAGTCTCGCACAGATACTCCCAACCAGACAAACCGTCGTCGCGATGAATCTCACAACGGGTAAGGAAACCCTCGCTCGCGGGAAGCCTGATGAACTGCTCAGCCAGCTCGAGCCAGTGGCACTGGACTCGGCAGTCACAGTCGTCATTGAAGGGTATCGGATGGGATCGCACAGAAAAAACTTGCGCGGAGGCGTCGCTCGCACTACTCTTCTTCACGGCGACGGATGAGCACTCGATGGAATCCTTCGACGCGATCTTGCGACACAATGGTGTGCCCCTCATTACTCACGCTACGCGGGACGTTTTTAATCGGATCGCCATCATCCAACAGCACTGAAAGGACCTCCCCTTGCTCCATCGCCTCTAATTTCAACTTCGTTTTGACGAAATTGTAGGGACAGATCACTCCCCGTAAATCCAACTCCGCGTTCGGTTGATCAGTCACCGTTGATATCCCTTTCGATCTTCCGCCATGTCTCTCTCATTGCCACAGGCCTGTTCGCCTTGTGCGGCTGTGAGATGGTCGTAACAAGGATTTGATTGCCCTGTAAACTCTGCACCGGGTAACGGCGTGGGGGCACAAAAAAGAAGGGGCAGCGCCTCGCTGCCCCTTCCCCACAGGCGCACTGTATATGTCCCGACTTAGTTCTGGCCCTTGACCAAATTTGGCTTCGTATAGTCCGTCCCATAGTCTGACTTGGTTCCGGTTGCTGCATTGCCCCATCCTGGCTGTGGTTCACATTGCCAGCAGGGAGCAGAACCCGTATATTCACCAATCGAGGTCGTGATCCCAGAATCGATCTTGCCCGGAAGAACGGAGCCGGCGATACCACCGGTGATCCCACCGCGACTCGTCGCAATCGCCCGTTCACTCTCAGGATCCGGACGCTGTCCCAGTCCTCCGAATCCTTGCTTCGTGGCATCGACATGGGTCACATTTGTCTCAATCACAAACTTCTTTCCCGTACCATAGGGATGCTGGGCAGTCGTCTCCTCAACCACTTGGATGGTGACATCGTCGCCGACATTGAGATTCTTAATCGCTTGAATGTTCGAACGATCCGTGAGGTACAGGGTTACGACGGTACGCGCTCCATACCCTGACTTGCCCTCCTGCCCTTCGTCGAATACCTTCCCCGCCCCGCCCGTTTCAACCATGAGCCTATTTTGGGCCATGTCGATCGCAAACACCCGACCGTAGACTGTCTCTGGCTGCGACAAACGCTCCAAAAAATTGGATCGATCGAAGGTGGTCACACGCGTGCTTGACCCGGATACATCACCGACTCCTTCTCCTACGCCTAGTCCGGATTGGTTCGTTTGCAATCGCTCCTGACCTATTGCCACACTCACGGAGCCGACAAAAAGAATTGCCGCTCCCAGTGCCAACACGGTACGCATGTGCTGCCTCCTCGGTGAGATTTAACACCAATATAGACGTGAAATGCCGACCACTAAAGATGGAGCCAAACATTATAAATTGGAAGCTTCTTCATCATTTAACAGTGCCGACTATAGGCTACCATCTAGAACATGTCAACCGGGGAAAATGCCGGTGTATTTTCTTTTCGGTTCGTGCCCAACCGACCGCCCAGACTTGCCGAAAATCAAACCGCTCTGCTGGCACTCTGTGAACCGATGGTGCCCAGAGGGAGGGTCGAACTCCCACTCTCTTGCGAGAACCGGATTTTGAGTCCGGCGCGTCTGCCAGTTCCGCCATCCGGGCATGTCCGTTCAATCCATTAAGAGGGCAAACCTTCATAACACGACGCCATGCGCCGGTCAATCCACTCCCCCTCTTTCCTTACGTGGAACACGGTGTTACAATCCGCGCCTCATACTCATCCTCTATAACTACGGGAAGGACTCTCATACCATGGCAGACGTGCAGTGCGTCACGTGTGGACAAACCGGAGAAACCATTACAGATCCACTCTTCATGGGGAAACTTGAGGCTGAAATCAAAGCCAAGGTCTGCAGGCCCTGCTGGAAAAAATGGGAAGGCATGCGGGTGATGGTCATCAACGAGTATCAAGTCAACCTGGGCGAAGAGAGCGGCAGAGAACTCGTGAAGAAGCAGATGAAGGCCTTCCTCAAACTCGGTGAACAAACAGATACAGGAAAACTTGATCAGAACTATCGCCCACCGGCCTAAGCGCCGACAGCTACGAACCGGAGTGCGGGCTCCCGATTAGACCGTTGATTGCTAGAGCCTTCCATGAATTTCTCCAGCGATCTCACAGGCTTCGTTGACAGGCCGATTTCTGAAGTGCTACATTGATCCACTCATGATCCATCTGCCAAGATGCTCAAGACCTCCTCGCAATTGAGCTGAGGAATGGGAGCCGGTTTGTTGTGATTACCCAGATGCAGGTAAAAGGACTGATGTTCGACCCATCCAATAATGCGTACATCGTGGTGCTCCGTGACGATGAACATTCCGACATGCTCCCCATTTGGGTCGGCAAGTCAGAAGCAGGCGCGATCAGCATGGCACTGGAAAACGTCACGCCGCCTCGACCGATGACGCACGACTTCATGAAGTCACTTCTCGATGTCTACGACGCCAAAGTCATCAGCGTCGTCATTACGGATCTGTCGGAGCACACATATTTTGCGAAAATCCATTTGATGTACGAAGATTCAGAATATACTGTCGACGCCAGACCCAGCGATGCCCTTGCGATTGCGCTTCGAAGCAATGCCCCCATATTTGCGAATGATTCGGTCATCACCAAACAGAGCACCGATGAACTCCAGCAGTGGCTGGAGAATCTCAAACCAGAAGATTTTGGTAAGCTGGACTCCTGATTCCGGCAAGACGCAACCTCCTATGAGCATTATCGATTTACCTAAAGAGCAGGACTTGGTCGAATACCGGGTGGATCGCATCCTGGAGGAGGCCAACACTGACACAAGAATTGTCGTCCTGGCACGACAGGACGGTGCCCTCGACACGTTTCCGATTTGGGTCGGCGCAGCAGAGGGTAACGCTATCAAATTAGCTCTCGATACCATGATTACGCCACGGCCAATGAGCCATGACTTGATCAAGAGTTTCGCCGAGCATTTGAACATCACGATTCAACGAGTCGTCATTACGGACGTCAAGAGCAGTACCTATTACGCCACCGTCTATGTCGCCAACAAAGGCATAGAACGAACAATCGATGCCAGGCCCAGCGACGCAATCTCGCTGGCCCTCCGGGCACCTTGCCCAATCTACATTACCCAAGATGTGTTGAAGCGGCGGAGCACAACAAATCTAGACGCCTGGCTGGCAAAACTAGACTCGAAACATATCGGCACACCGGAAGTACAGGAAACCTAATTCGCACGAGAGTGAAGGAGCGGAAAGAGCGATGTCGACCTACATGCAAAAGCCTCTAGACGTACAGGAAAAGTGGTACCTCGTAGATGCAGAGGGAAAGACGCTGGGACGATTGGCAGCCCGAGTCGCTGGAATATTGCGTGGCAAACACCGGCCGACCTTCACCCCCCATGTGGATATGGGCGATCACGTCGTGATCGTGAATGCGGAGAAGATCCATCTGACAGGCAACAAAATGGCCACGAAACTCTATCGCCATCATAGCGGATTTCCCGGTGGGCTCAAGACCGCAACTGCACAGCATGTCTTCCGAAAGGATCCGACCGTGCTCTTGACCAAAGCGATTGAAGGCATGCTTCCCAAAAACCCACTAGGAAACCATATGGCAAAGAAACTCCGCGTCTACGTCGGGCCTGTTCATCCCCACCAGGCTCAAGGACCTGAACCGATTACCCTGTAATCATCACCGCAAGCAAGAGAAGGAGATATTCTAGCATGGCAGTAGCCACTCAATATGCAACAGGACGACGAAAGTGCGCGATTGCCAGAGCCTGGGTCACCGGGAGGGCGGGCGACATTACCATCAACGATCAACCGATCGAGAAAGCCTTCCCACGGCTGACCTTGCGGCAGATTATTCAGTTCCCGCTAGAGATCGGCGGTGTCGTCGGGCAATACTCGATCAAGGCCACAGTCCATGGAGGCGGACCGACCGGACAAGCCGGCGCCCTGCGTCATGCTATTACACGCGCGTTGGTCGAGCTCAATCAGCCCCTTCGTGCCCCCTTGAAAAAGGAAGGCTTACTGACACGCGACTCGCGCGTCAAGGAACGGAAAAAATACGGACAGAAGGGTGCCAGAAAACGCTTCCAGTACTCAAAGCGGTAGACATCGGAGCCACAATCAGAAAAAGGGAAGGCTCCAGGCCTTCCCTTTTTTTTCTCTCAGTAGGCGCAACGCAGGCGACGTAGATGAAGAAAATACGAGTCGCAATCGCAGGAGCCAGCGGATATGCAGGAGCGGAACTCGTTCGCCTAGCAGCTCTCCACCCACATTTTGAACTCTACGCGGTGACCTCGGAGAAATCATCGGGAATTCCTGTGGCATCGGTATTCCCTAGCCTGGCTGGCCTCGTGTCTCTCTCGTTTCAAGCACTCTCACCTGAAGCCTTAGCGGAAGCGGCAGACGCGGTTTTCTTGGCCCTTCCCCATACCAAATCATTAACGCCGGTTGCAGCCTGTATCCAAACCGGGAAACTGGTAGTGGACCTTAGCGCCGATTACCGGCTCAAGGATCCAGCCATCTATGAGCAGTGGTACCAGACTCCGCATACCCATGCAGGCCTGCTGAAGGATGCGGTCTACGGGCTCCCGGAATTGCATCGTACCGCCATCGTCAAGGCCAGATTGGTTGCGTCACCCGGCTGTTACCCCACAGCAGCTATCCTACAATTGGCACCTCTGTTCGCCCAAGACTTGGTAGACCCGCATGGCAGTATAGTCGTTGATGCAAAATCAGGTATCTCTGGTGCCGGACGTAGCCCGGCTCTTCCCTATCACTTCCCTGAAGCCCATGAATCCTTAGAGGCCTACAAGGTCGGGCAGCACCGCCACACGCCTGAGATCGAACAAGAACTCGGGTGGTTGCTTCGACGGCCGTCTCAGGCACCTGGGACAGATGCTGCACAACCGATCGTGACATTCACTCCGCACCTTGTACCGATGAACCGCGGCATCTTGAGCACCACCTATTGCCGCTTGAGGAGTCCGATGGGGCTGTCAGACCTGCGCAGTCTATATCAAGCTTTTTACAAAGGTGAGCGCTTCGTGAGAGTTCAGGACGACATCATGCCGAATCCCCGTTACATCAAGGGCTCCAACTATTGCGACATCGGAGTCTACCTGGACCCGCGATCACAATCGGTCATTACTGTGGCTGCTCTGGATAATCTTGTGAAAGGTGCCGCAGGCCAAGCCATTCAAGCCATGAACCTGATGCTTGGCTTCCCTGAGGAGACAGGGCTGACGGCTCCAGCTGCCTATCCCTAGCAGGATGCTGAAAAAGTCCGCCAGCGGCGTTCTCGCTTCGCGCAGAGGCTCAACGTACCGAAGCGTACGCCTCGCCTCTCCGCTTGTTGCGGCCTTGCTGGACAGCCTTTTTGAGCATCCTGCGCGGTGTGTCCTGTTGTCCTAGTTATGCAGGGCATTGAATTTCAGAAGTGCCACAAGAATTTTTCCGAAGACGCCAAACCCACATTGAGCGGGATATCTCGCTCATGAGCATGACCAAAAAAACAACAAGCGCATCTTCACGACGCGGGATCACCGCACCACAAGGCTTCCGGGCAGCCGGTATCCATTGCGGCATCAAGAAACCTTGCCTTCTGGATCTCACGCTCGTCGCCTCCGAACAAAGCGGCCCCATCGCCGGCGTCTTCACTCGAAACCAAGTGGTCGCTGCACCAGTCATTGTCGATCGCCTGCACCTGCGCCAGGGAGTCGGACGGGCCATTCTCGTCAACAGCGGCAACGCGAACGCCTGCACCGGCCCCGAAGGACTGGCTGCCGCAAGAATGACCGCTGCGGTGGTCGCACGCCACATGGGGATCCCTGCACAACACGTTTTTGTTGGATCCACCGGCGTGATCGGCCGTGCGCTGCCGGTCCATCGAATCATCAAGGGAATACCCCGGTTGATCACTCAACTCAGCGACCGTGGCGGTCTCGATGCCGCCCGAGCGATCATGACGACCGACCTGCGTCCGAAATCCATCGCCCTTCAGGACACCATCGGCGGTCGTCTGATTACCATCGGAGGGATGGCCAAGGGCTCTGGGATGATCCACCCGAATATGGCGACGATGCTGGCCTATCTCACCACAGACGCCTCAATCGCGAAGAGCGCCCTTCAACAGGCCCTCAGACTGGCGGTCAACGAATCATTTAACTGCATCTCGGTTGATGGAGACATGAGCACCAACGATACGGTTCTTTGCCTGGCAAACGGGATAGCCGAAAATCGTACGATCAAAGAACGCACGGCCGCCTTTCGTCGATTCCTGCTGCTCCTGATAGAAGCCTGTCAGACGCTTGCGCTGGCTATTTGTCGAGATGGAGAGGGTGTCACCAAGGTAGTCAACATCGAGGTGACTGGAGCAGCCACCGTGGCAAAGGCACGGCAAGTGGCTCAAACCATTGCCACCTCGAACTTGGTCAAGACCGCCCTGTTCGGCGAGGATGCCAATTGGGGTCGTGTCATGGCAGCGATCGGCCGAGCCGGGGTCCCGATCAACCCCTCCAAACTAAACCTGTCGTTTGGCGGGATTCCAATGGTACAGAGCGGAATGGGATTAGGACTCGCTGCTGAACGCCGAATTGCACAGGTCTTCCGCCAAAAAGAATTTACAATCACCGTGGGGCTTGGGCAGGGGCGTCACCAATCCCATATATGGACAACCGATCTGTCCTTTGACTATGTCCGCATTAACGCGAGCTATCGATCCTAGTCCAAGACTTCCTCGAAGCGGCAGTTTGACTTCTGGCGAAGAAATGGTGCAACATAATGCCCCGAAACTATGAAGCACATCTGTATATCGTGACCCCATATCATCCTTATCGGGAGGGAAACTGAGATGAAACGACTGGCGGCTCTTTCGACCACATTGATCCTTGGGTCCCCTGCGCTTGCCCTGGCGGAAGAACATAGTGCAGGGTACCGAGGGATCGGCATGCTCTACTACATCTTCATGGCCGCGATTTTGATCTACGGCGTCAACGATGCCTTCGGTAAGAAGGCCATGTATGTGGCGGCGCCAATTATTATCGTCGCGTTCTATTTTCTGTTGCCGGATAATTAAACTACTGACGCCAGGTTATGTCGTAAAAACGGGGGAGCCGGTCTAGGCCGGCTCCCCCGTTTTCTTTCAATCTCGCAGGAGAAAATAATTAGGGTGGGAGGAGCGCGCACCTACCGAGGACAGCATAGGTACGGCGGTGATCTTGGCGGGACTTTAGGCTTCCCAGTCAAGCTGGGCCTGCACACCATCCCAACGCTCGATCCCCTGATGAACCATATTCCCTCGGGGCGTTAAGCTCCTCCCACAGGGATACGATATTCTTTCGATGCGAATCAGTCAAGCATTGGCATACAAGAAGCTGTTCAAACGTCTGCTGCCTCTTACGCCTCCTAGGCGTGGCCCGTGCCTTCTGCCTCTTCGTATTCGTCGATGAGCTGTTCGAGTTCATCGAGTTCGGCTGATCTGACGTTCTGAAACGAGACCCCGAATGTGTCCTCTCCCACCCACTGCACACGCGCTGCTTCGATCGAGAGCGGTTCCACCGCCCCAGGAAGGGCCAGCCGCACGCGGATCACCTTGCCGGGATAGACTTCAAGGTCACACTCGAACCTGGCACCACCGACTGAGAGATCCAAAGTGACCGCCTCGATCTCATGTGAGTTCCCCGACAGAAATCCCTGCACCTGGACCGGCGCCCGGCGATGTATTCGTCGCTCCACGTTACTCACTTGTTGGCAGCCATTTCATGACAATGGCGGTTAATGAGCCGGCAAACTAGGCTATTATTCACATACGCAGCATGCAAGGTGAGAGCACAACCTTCTTACCTTTCAGCAGCATCGCAGTATCGATATCGACAATGCCGTTGGCGCTGAGTTGCTTGAGTGTGGCAGCCGGCACAGGGCCACCTTCTTCAATGGGCATCTGATGCTCCTTCCATTGCTTAGTTTGCAGTCTCGCTCATGGGATGAAAGAGCCCGCATGCTCACCGCCGGAGCTTGACAACCTTGCCGTCAAGTGAGGTGTCAGTCACAAACTTCTCGAAATTCTTGTTGTACAGTTCGTTGAGCAACTCCTGGGCATCCTCTGGATCGAACCAAAAAACCTGGTTCGTTCCACTACTGGTAAGGGTCTCACGGACTTGGCTGCCGTCAGCATGATTCTTCACAAAAACAACCATCTGATTCTTGGCGTTCAGGGCTGTCTGTCCTACACTGCTACTGGCATCCACGCCGACATCGACAAGCTGGCCTGTGATCGTCACGTCTACCTCCGCTGCCCCGTCGCCTCTTACGACAGTCGCATTCCAACCTTTCTTCCTGAGGTAGTCAGCGAAGGCCTGCGCTGTGGACTCGCCGAGGGTACCGTTGGGAATACTGAAGTGACTCTCTCCGCCCCATAGGTGATATCTGGTGCCGAGGTGAGATCGGTTTGTGCGATGGTCTTCAAACGGCAGAATTGCGACGGTCGCTGAACTCGTTGCGGAGACTTTCTCATTGGCTCCATAGGCGATGGGGACCTTCAAGTCGATGCGCTCACCCTTCCCGGCACAGCCGGTCACTAACAAGATGATCCCGAGGAATCCGATTCCGACACAGGGATAACGCCTCATACAAACCTCCTTCATGATGCGACCGTCTTGCCCAGTCAATAGATCTCCTGGTGCGATATATATCTTTGCCTTATTGGGTCACAAAATGTGCCCGCCGATTCTGTTGATAGCAGTTTTCGTTCTGCTGCTTGCAGAAGGGTCGCGTTTCTCCATAGCTGATAATCTGGAGCTGCGAAATCCGAACACCCGAGTTTTGTAGGTACTTCTTGGCGGCACGCGCCCGCTTCTCACCCAGGACGAGGTTATACGCCAAGGTACCTCGTTCATCACAATGGCCTTCGATCAGCACAGTCTCGTTCCCGTTGACACGAAGCCAGCCAGCATTAGCATCCAACACGGGCAAGGCATCCTTGCGGAGTTGAAACTGGTCGAAATCGAAGAATATGTCACCCAATGCATTGCTGCTGGAAACAGCGCTGGACATGGGCGAAAGATTGGATGGCAGGCTGCCGGGTGGCCGGTCGAACGAGCGTTCCGGTGGTATCGGCTTGATCGCATCCGGCAAGATTTCCTCGCTCTTGCCCTGACCTGTCTTCGAAACTTGATCTCCCTCCGAGGAGGAGACTCGCTTACCCGAACAGCCAGCAAACAGAAGTATGAAGCTTACACTCAGGCACAGGCTGACGACTCTTCGATCCATGGCATAGCCTCCTCATTGTCGCGACCATTGGCCCGCTGCCCGTCAGGGTCAGGATACTGTGATACAGATGCCGGGTTCCTGCTCTTACTTATAGGTGATCAGCGGGTGACCGTCAACCCGAGATCTCTCCCCCCTCCCATGACGGCGCGACATATACTACACAAGCGGGCCCATTCTAGGCCGGAAGTTGCATCCCTCTCCGGCTTTCGATAAGGTGCAGCCCATGACCCATTCCCTCGCGCGTTCGCTCGCCCTTGCCGGCGCGAGCGGGCTTTTCCTCCCGCTGAGCTTCCCGAAATCTGATCTCGGACTGTTGGCCTGGGTTGCCCTCGTACCGTTGCATTGGGCATTGGACGGCAAGAGCAAGTTCCAGGCGTTTTGGATCGGTTGGCTCTCCGGTACGATTGCCTTTACCGGCATGATGGCCTGGGTGGTGACCGCCATGAACACCTACGGGAAGGTCCCACTCGTGATCAGCTACGGCCTCATGTTGCTGCTCGCGGCTTACCTCGGCATCTATGTCGGCCTCTATTCTGCCGGAGCCGTGTGGTTTCAGATCCTCATACCCCGCTACGGTCTCTTTGCCCTTCCTTGCTTATGGGTCACCCTTGAACTGATTCGAACCTATGCCCTGACCGGATTACCCTGGGGCCTCCTCGGCTATTCTCAATACCGCCAGATTGAAGTGATCCAGATCGCGGATCACATGGGGGTCTACGGAGTCTCATTTCTCATTGTGTTGATGAATGTCACACTGGCTGAGTTGCTGGCCTGGCTGATGCCTCTGCGCAGAAAATTTCGTCCTGCACGGCTGCCCTGGGAACTCATAGCCATGACCGCATTGCTGATGATCCTCTCATGGCAATATAGTCTTGGGGCATTATCGGAAGCGCCTTTTGCCGGTATTCCCCGATCCTCAATCAGCATCGGAGTGGTGCAGCCGAACGTCGATCAAGCGGTAAAGTGGGATACGGCCTATCGAGAGGAGACCCTGGCGCGCTTTGACCGGCTGACAGAACAACTCGGCTCTGCCACTGATTTGGTAGTCTGGCCAGAAGCCGCAACCCCATTTATTTTTGAGCGTGAACCGGTCTATCAGCTGCAGCTCATTGGATTGGCCAATCGAGTCAAGACGCCTATCCTGTTTGGAAGCCCGGCCTTACGGTACTATCCGGATCGGCAACCCTATCTCTTGAACAGTGCCTACCTACTCTCTCCAGACGGCCAATTGTTGGGGCGCTATGACAAGCACCATCTGGTGCCGTTCGGAGAATATATTCCGTTGAAATCTTCGCTCCTGTCATTTCTCGATAAATTGGTCGAAGGGATCGGAGATTTCGAAGCGGGACCCGGTTCGACAGTCCTGACCTTGACGCCAAAATCTCAGTCCACAGCTTCCGGGCCGGCGGGAACGCCGCCACGAGCGGTGAAATTCGGGGTAGCCATCTGCTACGAAGTGATCTTTCCAAATCTGGTGCGGCAATTCGCCGCGAACGGGGCGGAGTTCTTAGTGACCGTGACGAACGATGCCTGGTTTGGTCCCTCGGCGGCGGCCTCTCAACATTTTTCGATGGTGGTGTTTCGTTCCATCGAGAATCACTTGGCCTTCGCTCGCTCCGCCAACACCGGGATCTCCGGATTCATCGACCCGTTCGGACGGATCATCGAAGCCACTCCGATCTTTACGGAGCAGGCCCTCAAAGCTACGGTGCAGGTTTGGCGCCCGGATACCTTTTACAGCCGCCACGGCGATGTGTTTGCATACGGCTGTGCTATAATCTGCGCGCTTTTGTTCCTCTTCGGCATGTTCCGCACCAAGGAATCTGAGCCAGACCCAGTGCCGGTATAACCAGAAAGGATCGCGCCCATGATAGACGAGCTAAGGAATCGCGTGAGGTCAGTCGAAGAACTGGTACTGGAACTACGGGGGCATCTTTGACTTCGCTCGTATGGCGGCCGAGTTGTCTCATCTGGAAGAGCAGACCTCGCAGCCGGATTTCTGGAGCCACGCTCAGAAGGCTGCCAAGATCAGCCGGAAGAAGTCAGCAATTGAGCGTGACCTCCAGCAGTGGCGCGATATCGATGGAAAGAGGAGCGATCTGGACGCATTGCTCGAATTGGCGGAAGAAAGCGGTGATGCCGGCCTCTTGAAAGAGTTGGCATTCGAGCTGGATCGATTTGAGCAGAAGCTCGCCGCCCTGCGGCTTGAGCTGCTGCTCTCGGGCGAACTGGACCTCAACAATGCGATCGTGGCGATTCACCCCGGTGCCGGCGGGACGGAATCGCAAGACTGGGCACAAATGCTACTTCGGATGTACGTCCGTTGGGCCGAGAGTAAGAAGTTCAAGGTCGAAACGTTGGACCTGCTTCCGGGAGAAGAAGCGGGCGTGAAAAGCGTAACCCTCTCTGTGACAGGCGCTTATGCCTATGGCTATCTCAAGGCCGAAGCGGGCGTGCACCGGCTGGTTCGCATTTCACCATTCGACGCGAACAAGAGGCGGCATACTTCCTTTGCATCAGTTTTCGTCTATCCCGAGGTAGACGAGGATATCGACCTCGTGATCGAAGACAAAGATCTCAAAATCGATACCTTTCGGGCCGGCGGCGCCGGCGGCCAAAATGTGAATAAGGTCGAAACGGCCATCCGGATGACCCACCTGCCGACCGGAATCGTGGTGCAATGTCAGAACGAACGGTCACAGCTTCAGAATCGCAATGGCGCGATGAAAGTCTTAAAAGCGCGTCTCTATGAACTCGAACTGAAAAAGAAGGAGGCGGAGTTCACGGCGATCGTCGGGGAGAAGAAGGATATTGCCTGGGGCAGTCAAATTCGATCCTATGTGTTCCAGCCCTATCAAATGGTCAAAGACCACCGGACCGGCTATGAGGTAGGCCAAGTCGCAGCTGTCATGGATGGTGATCTGGACGGGTTCATCGAGGCCTATCTGAAGATGAGGCAGCGCGGGATAACGGCTCTTAGCTATCAACAGTCGGGAAAGGACGAGTTCGATAGCTAACAGAGTGTTGGCAACAGCCTGAGCACGACCGAAACGCAAAGCTCGGATGCTCACAGACTCGTTCAGAAGCCATCGCAGGCTGTTCAGGAAGGCCGTCCAGCAAGGCCCAGCAAGCGATGAGGCGAAGTGTACTCTCTGCAGTACGTTGAGCCTCTGAGCGCCGCGAGAACGCCGCTGGCGGACTTTCTCAACAGCCTGCTACCGAGGAAAGAAGATCGCGTAGAATGGAAGAACTGAACGAACAGCAGCAACAACGGATTAAGAAGCTCGACTCACTGCGTGACGCTGGCGTGGCGCCCTATGGCACCCGGTTCGAGGTAAAAGATCGTGCGGGACAGCTGATCGCACTCCATGGTGAGAAATCCAAAGAGGTGTTGGAATCAGAACAGATCTCCTGCTCCCTTGCTGGACGCATCGTCGCCCTACGGCGATTCGGGAAGGCAGGCTTCGCGGTACTCCAAGACGGGTCCGCCCGGCTTCAGGTCTATCTCAAGAAAGATCATCTATCGGAGCAGGGATATCGCGTCGCCGAGCTGCTCGACTTGGGCGATTGGATCGGTGTGACAGGCACCCTCTTTCGCACAAAAACGAATGAATTCACGGTCGAGGTCACGCAGCTGACCTTCTTGAGTAAAGCCCTTAGACCGCTGCCGGAGAAGTGGCACGGGTTGACGGATGTGGAAACCCGTTATCGGCAGCGCTACGTCGACTTGATCGCCAACCCCGAGGTCCATGGCATCTTTGCCACCCGCAGCAAGATTATCGCCGGGATTCGTTCCTTCTTGATCGAACGTGGCTTTCTGGAAGTCGAAACGCCGATGATGCATCCGATTCCGGGAGGCGCAGCGGCCAAACCATTCGTCACCCACCATAACGCGCTCGGCGTCGATCTCTACCTCCGCATTGCGCCGGAACTCTATTTGAAGCGCTTGATCGTGGGCGGCTTTCCCCGCGTATTTGAGATCAACCGTAACTTCAGAAACGAGGGGATCTCGACGATCCATAATCCGGAATTCACGATGCTGGAGTTCTATGTATCCTATGCCGACTACCAGGACTTGATCATCCTGACAGAGCAACTCATCTCCTCGTTAGCACAGCAGGTCCTCGGGAAAACGGTCATCGACTACCAGGGCCAGGAGATCACACTGACACCTCCCTGGCGCCGTTGGTCCTATCACCAGGCGATTCTGGAGGTGAACAGCCTCGATCCTTCTATCCTCAACAATCAAAGCGAAGCGATTGCGGCGGCCAAGAAACTTGGTATCGCGGTCGATCCGAAATGGCCGCTCTTCAATATCGTCAATGAAATTTTTGAGGAGACCGTGGAGCCCAATCTCCTGCAGCCAACGTTCATTACCGACTACCCGATTGAAATATCTCCTCTCGCACGACGTAAAGACTCAAACCATATGTTGACCGATCGATTCGAGCTCTACATTGCCGGCCGGGAGATCGCCAACGCCTTTTCGGAATTGAATGATCCCCTGGACCAGCGGGAACGGTTCAAGGAGCAGGCGGCGCAGCGGGCGGCGGGCGACGAAGAGGCCCATCTGGTGGATGAAGACTTCCTGCGCGCCTTGGAGTACGGCATGCCGCCGACAGCGGGCGAAGGTATCGGCATCGACCGGCTGATCATGCTCTTTACCAACCAGGCATCGATCCGCGACGTCATTCTCTTCCCACAACTGAGACCAGAGAAATAACGGTGGCTCTCCCCTACGAAATTTTCGTCGGATTGCGTTATCTGCGCGCGAAACGTCGGAATCGCACGATTTCCTTGAACACGGTGGTCTCCATCGCCGGAATTACACTTGGTGTGGCAGCCCTGATTGGGACGGTCGGCATTATGACCGGGTTTAAAGAAGACATTCAGGCCAAGATTCTCGGGACGACCGCCCATATCATCGTGCAGGATCGGATGAAGGAGAGCATGAGTGAGTACGATCCCGTCACCAAACAAGTGGTCACTGTACCAGGGGTCGTAGCGGCGACTCCCTTTGTGCTCAAGCAGGTCTTGCTCACGACCCCAACCGCCGTGCAAGGCATCGTGATCCGCGGCATCGATCCGCAGCGCGAAGGCACAGTGACCGAGCTGGCCAAGAATCTCTCGACCGGACAGTTGGATGACCTCAGCCGGCCGGTCAAGGTGAAACAGGCGCCGGCAGACGACCCGACAGGCCCGATGATCGAGACGGAAAAACCCGGCATTATTCTGGGCAAAGAACTGGCGCTACGGCTCGGCGTTTTCGTCGGCGACACGGTCAACGTGGTGTCTCCTCCGGCCGGTCCGATCAGCGCACTCGGCATGGTGCCGAAGATCAGGACCTTTGCGCTGGTCGCCCTGTTTTCATCCGGCATGTATGAATACGATTCGTCATTGGCCTACATCGACATCGCAGAGGCGCAAAAATTTTTCAACATGGGCCAGACCGTCACCGGCATTGAAATCAAAGTTTCGGATGTCTTCAACGCGGCGGAAACGGCCCGGTCTGTGGAGCAGTCGCTCGGCTTCGCCTATGGGGCGCGCGACTGGATGCAGATGAATCGCAATCTCTTCTCGGCGCTCAAGCTCGAAAAGACAATGATGTTTCTCTTGTTGGTGCTGATCACGATCGTGGCTTCCTTCAACATCGTGAGCACCCTCACCATGATCGTGACGGAGAAACAAAAGGAAATCGCGATCCTCAAGGCCATGGGCGCGACGCGTAAGAGCATCCGGCGCATCTTCATGTTGAACGGATTGATCATCGGCCTATCCGGGACAGCCATCGGCATTCCGCTCGGCTACGCGTTTCTCTGGCTGATCCAGACATTCTGGACCTTCGACCCATCCGTCTACTACATTTCGCGGATCCCCGTGCATGTACAGGGCATGGATGTCCTCCTTGTAGCCGGTTCCGCAATTGTGATTAGCTTTGCCGCCACGGTCTATCCCTCGCTCCAGGCAGCCAAGCTCGAACCGGTGGCCGCCCTGCGCTACGAATGATCATGCCGGCCTCTCCATCATCATTATTCCTTCGTTCCGGAGCTCCGGCGTGATCACAGTCACTGGTCTGTACAAATCGTTTCTCATGGGTGAACAAACCCTCACCGTGCTGAAGGGCGTGAACCTAAAAATTCAGCGTGGGGAGTTGATCGCCATCGTCGGGGCGTCGGGAGCAGGAAAGAGCACGCTGCTCCATATTATTGGAACGCTCGATCGTCCGACTACGGGAATGGTGCACTTTGACGGCCAGGATATATTTCAGATGACAGAAGGCGAGCAGGCTGACTTTCGGAACCGGCGTATCGGATTTGTCTTTCAGTTTCACCATCTCCTGCCGGAGTTCACTGCACTCGAGAATGCCTGTATGCCAGCTCTGATCCAGCGACGGAATCCGACAGACATTGAACCGGAAGCGATCGCCCTCTTGCAGGAGGTCGGGCTGGGTGCCCGGTTACACCACAAGCCTGGGGAGTTGTCCGGCGGTGAGCAACAGCGCGTAGCGGTCGCACGGGCCCTGTTGCAGAAACCAGATCTCGTGTTGGCAGATGAACCGACCGGAAACCTGGATACCCACACGGGCGAGGCACTCTTTGCAATGATGCGTGAACTGAACAAGGCCCGCGGAACGACCTTTGTGATCGTCACCCATAACGATAAACTATCGGCCCAAGCAGACCGTATCGTGCATATGCAGGATGGTCAGATAGTGTAAGAGTATGCGATTCTATCAGGAATACCTTCACTAAGGATTCCCCGTATCAGTCGACACATCATATACATGTATGGGAGGAGGGTCTCTCGTCTAACCTTGACGAGGACCGCTTAGTCCCCTAGACTCACCAAAAGCCCTGATTCCTGAAGGAGCTGTTGTGTGATGCATCTCCATAGGATGTTGCGCACCATTGCAACCATAATTATGGTGATACTGCCGGGGCAAGCTCTGGCGGTAGAATTTGTCACCGTTGGCCCCCGTGCGGCAGGCATGGGAGGCGCAGGAGTGGCAATCACGACCGATGCTTACGCCACCTATTGGAACCCGGCAGGATTAGCTATACTCAAATCCGCGGATATTCGCATTCAAGGAACAGGCCAGGTGACTGGTCGTGAAGGTATCGTCAATGCACTGGATGATTTGAATGATTTCAATCCCAATGATCCGTCACCAGCCAATGTGGCAAGAGCCCAGTACATCAAAAATCAACTCAATCAGCCAGGCGCCACCGTCTCAGGACTTGGCTCCGGAGGCCTCTACTTCAAAGGCCATTTCGGCGAACATGCATTTGGATTCAATGTATCTGATGTCGCAACGTCAGGAGGGTTCGTCAGTTCTCAGGTAGTGGCATCGGGAACCACTATTGAAGGTCAGATGGCGTTACGAGGGTTGGAAGCCCGGCAGGCAGCCTTTTCCTATGCCTATGCATTTGCGGATAAAACCTTTGCCATCGGCGTCACGAACAAGATCATTCAAGGTGCAGCATACAATACTACGACGGATCTTACGGGCGGGCAGGATCCGAACCTCATAGACAATTTCGGAAAGGCCAAGATTTCCACCTCATATGGTATAGATATCGGAGCGATGTACCGTCCGTCTTCATGGTTGCGGTTCGGCCTGGTCGGCAAAGATCTTAATCAACCGACCTTCGACGCTCCGGGCGGCCTCCAGTATAAATTGACTCCTCAAGTACGCGGCGGCATGGCGGTGAATCCCTGGTCGACGATGACCATCACTGCGGATATGGACATCACCTCCAATCAGACGCTGGTCCCTGGACTCAAGAGCCAGGTCCTGAGTCTCGGCATGGAACAAACGGTCCTCTCGGAGTTTCTCTCATTCAGAGTCGGAACGTATAAGAATGTTCAGGATGCGGGATCAATCTTTACACCAACCGCCGGACTGGGAATTCGTATCTATTCGTTCCGCATGGACCTCGCGAGTGGTTACGATTTTGATAAAGGGGGAGCAATCGCCTCCGGCGCTCTCGCCTGGACATTCTAGATGGTATACTGACAACATGTTCGTGCTTTATTACATCCAACGTACGATCGGTCTCTGCCTTCTCCCACTCTTGATCGCCGGCTGTGGGGGGTTACAGGAAGTATGGGAAGGGCCAGGGGCAGGGGTATTCCGACCTCAAGCCATTGCCGTGC
>JACAFD010000221.1 GCA_013388555.1 Nitrospirota bacterium
GAACCAAGTTAACCAGACTGTTGTTGAGGCTGGTCGCGCATGGTGCTGCAGAAGAGCTCGGTCAGGGTGGGATCGAAGGCACTGCCGGCTTGTTGCTCAATTTGTTGGAGGGCTTCGTTGATCGGGAGGGCTGTTCGTTCCGGTTGCTCGGCGGTCAGCTGGTCGAACTCTTGGGCAATCCCGACAATGCGAGCGAGCAGGGGTGTGCGTTCTTCTTGCAACCCGAAGGGGTAGCCTGTTCCGTCCCATCGCTCGTGATGGAGGGCGATAATCTGCACGGCGTCGGCTGGTAATCCCATCGCTCGGCCCATCTTCGCACCGAGGCCGGGACGATGGATCTGCCGGTCGGATTCCAAGCTTAGCACGTAACGGTTTGGGAGACTGATCATGTCGAGATCATGCACGAGTGCACCGAGTGCGAGTGATTGCTGTTCGGCGATGGGAAGATCGAGTCGATTGGCAACCAGCGTCGCATAAAAACTGACTCGGCCTCCATGGTTGAGCAGGTACCGATCCTTGGCTTCTAAGAGATCGGAGATGAGGGGAACCAAAGGTGAAACTTCATCGCACTCCGATGCGGAGAGCGATCGCGTGCGGTTCATAGCGCGGTAGTCGGAGACGAGAGTCCCCCAGGTTTTCGTGCAGGCCGGCTCCGGGCCCCAAAGTGCCGTCGAATCGGTGAGCGCTGGGCGCAATTGATCGAGCCGGCATTTCTTTTGTGCGGTTTGTAGAGAAATAGCCAGCAACTCTGAGGCATTGAACGGTTTCAGAAGGAAGCCGGCCGCGCCATGGCGAATGCAGTCCATCGCGGATTGAAGGCTGCCGTGGGCCGTGACCATAATGACTTCGATTTCGGCATGCGTGCGCTTGATGTCATGCAAGAGGTCCGATCCGGAACGATCCGGCAATTTCAGATCCAGCGTCACGAGATCGACGCCGTGGTCGTTGAGGACGGCCAGGGCTGCGTGAGCATTTTCCGCCGTGAGTATGTGGAAGTCCTGCTTGAGGATCTGTGTGAGGGCCGCGCGAGGAGCACTCTCATCGTCGACGATCAGGACGGTCGGCTTGTGGTCGGTTCTGTCGGGGGCGAGAATCGAAGACATGCTGTTACTTGTATCTCTAAGCCCTCTACTGGTCAATGAAATGGTGGGAATAGGCTGATGAGTAGGCTGAAGGCTGAAGGTTAATAGGCCGAAGGTTTGAAGTGTTCGGAAATTCGAATCTGATCCACGATCTTCGGTTTTCAGTCGTCGGCCTTCAGCCTTCAGCCTCAAACTCGGACTATGTTTCTCTCTCGTAACTTGGGTATAATCTGCAGATCTCTCTATCACACGAGGAGTAACCATGGCTGAAAAAGACGAGAAGAAGCGCGCACTGGATTTGGCCCTGTCCCAAATCGAGAAGCAGTATGGGAAGGGGGCGATTATGAAGCTGGGGGGGGCCGATGCTCCGGTTGATATTCCGGCGATTTCAACCGGATCCCTTGGGCTCGACATTGCATTGGGGGTCGGCGGGCTTCCCCGCGGCCGGGTGATCGAGATCTTCGGCCCCGAGTCTTCAGGCAAGACGACACTGACGCTCCACGTCATTGCAGAAGCACAGAAGGCCGGAGGCACCGCTGCCTTCATCGATGCAGAACATGCGCTGGATTTGACCTATGCCAAGAAGCTGGGAGTGCAGGTGGACGATCTGTTGGTGTCGCAGCCGGACACAGGTGAACAGGCGCTGGAAATTGCCGAGACGCTCGTCCGGAGCGGGGCGATCGATGTCATTGTGGTGGACTCTGTCGCAGCACTCGTGCCGAGAGCCGAAATCTAAGGCGAAATGGGTGATGCCCATATGGGGCTGCAAGCGAGGCTTATGTCGCAGGCCCTGCGCAAGTTGACGGCGGCCATTTCCAAGTCGCAGACGACTCTGATTTTCATCAATCAGATCAGGATGAAGATCGGCGTGATGTTCGGCAACCCGGAGACGACTACCGGCGGTAACGCGCTCAAGTTCTATTCGTCCGTGCGGCTCGATATCCGCCGCATTGAATCGATCAAGGAGGGGCAGGATGTCACCGGTAGCCGTGTCCGCGTGAAGGTGGTGAAGAACAAGATGGCGCCTCCGTTCAAGCAGGCGGAGTTCGACATCATGTTTGCCCAGGGCATTTCGAAATCCGGCGAGTTGGTCGATCTGGGCGTCGAAAAGAAAGTGGTGGAGAAGTCCGGAGCCTGGTACTCCTATCAGGGCGAACGGCTTGGGCAGGGGCGTGACGCAGTCAGAGATTTTCTATTGAGTAATCAGCCGTTGGCGCGTGAAATAGAGGGGAGGCTTCGTGACCTGGCCGGTCTGCCCGGGCGTGCATCTGAGAAGCCCTCTGCTGTACCGATGAAAGACGAAAAAAAGACCGAGGATAAGCGCGAAGAGCGGCGACCGCACAAGGTTGGAGCCTAGCACGCCAGGAAAAACTATGCTGGCACGGTCGTTCGTGAAGCGTGAAGCGTTCAAATGAATCCGGAAACGAACGACGCTTCACGCATCACGGGTGTAGAGCAGGATCGGTGGCTGCAGCTTGCGGTGCGCGCGCTGGCCCGCAGGGACCGCACGACGGCCCAGATCGAACGATTGCTTGCGGCGAAAGGGGCCCCTCCCACTCAGGTTCGCACAGTAGTTCGACGGCTGACTTCGTTGAAATACCTCGACGATGCCGCCTTCGCTTCGCGGTGGGCCGATCGACGACTCTTGCGCATGCCGATGGGTCGCGCGCGCCTGCAAGAGGAGCTGCTCGCCACCGGTTGTTCAAAATCCATCGTGCAGGCGACGCTACGGGCTAGCTACCGCAAGGTGAGTGAACGGGACCTGGCCATGCAGGTGGTTGCGACGGCCGGGAAGATCACCTCGCCCCGGATGCTTGGCCGAGTTGCGAGACTCTTGAGCCAACGTGGGTTTGGCGAAGACACCATTGAGACTGTGATAAGTCCCCTGATGCGGGAGGGAAGTTAGATCAGCATGAAGAACAGCACTCAAGAGTTACGACAAGCCTTCATCCGATATTTTGAACAGCATGGCCATCAGGCCGTGCCGAGTTCCGCCTTGATTCCCCAGGCCGATCCGACGCTGCTCTTCACCAATGCCGGGATGAACCAGTTTAAGCGTGTGTTCCTCGGCGAGGAAACACGCGCCTACAACCGGGCAGTCACCGTGCAGAAGTGTCTCCGTGCGGGAGGCAAGCACAACGATCTGGAAAATGTCGGCTATACCAGACGCCACCATACGTTCTTTGAAATGTTGGGCAACTTTTCCTTCGGCGACTACTTCAAGGCCGACGCCATCCGGTTTGGTTGGGAATTTCTGACTCAGACGGTCGGTTTGGCGAAGGATCGGATGTGGGTCACGATCTTTCGCGACGACGAAGAAGCGGACCAGCTATGGAAGAAGGTCGGGGTCCCGGCCTCGCGGATCGTGCGGTGCGGCGAGAAGGATAATTTCTGGCAGATGGGAGATACCGGACCCTGCGGGCCCTGTTCGGAGCTCCATTTTGACCAAGGGCCATCGGTGCCAGGCGATGATTGCCCGAATGGCGAGGGCGATCGCGTTATCGAAATTTGGAATCTCGTGTTCATGCAGTTCAATCGGGATTCCACGGGTACGCTGCACCCCTTACCGAAGCCCAGCATCGATACGGGCATGGGATTGGAACGGCTGGCGGCTGTGGCACAAGGTGTCAACAGCAACTATGACTGTGATGTATTTACGCCGTTACTGAGTGCCGTGGGCATCAAGGCCGGCGTTCAGTATGGGAAGGATGATACGACCGATCGGTCGATGCGCGTGGTGGCAGACCATCTTCGCGCGATCACGTTCTTGATGGCGGACGGGGTGTTGCCGTCGAACGAGGGGCGCGGCTATGTGCTGCGCCGGATTCTGCGTCGGGCCGCGCGTCATGGACGGCTGCTGGGTATCGTCGAGCCCTTTCTCTATGAATTGACGGAAGCGGTCATCACCCAGATGGCCGGGGCCTATTCAGAAATCCGAGGCGCTGCCGCAACGATTGCCGAGGCAACGAGAGGCGAAGAGGAGCGGTTTATCGCCACGCTCGATCAAGGGTTGCCGATCCTCAACGACATGATTGCCAAGACGCGTGCTGCTAAACAGAATGTCTTGACTGGTGCGGATGTGTTCAAGCTGTATGACACCTATGGATTTCCGATGGATTTGATGGGAGAGGCCTGCCGCGAGCAGGGGATGACGCTTGATGAGGCGGGGTTCGACCAGGCGATTGAGGAACAGAGGAATCGTGCGCGCAAAACCGGCGGGTTTGAACAGGAAACGGCACGGCCTGCGGTTTCGGAACTGGCCAGGCGTGTCGGAACGACGAAGTTCATCGGCTACGAGGGTCTGGAGAGCGACAGCCTGGTACAGGCGATTTTGAAGGATGACCGGTTGGTCAAAGAAGCGGTGGAAGGCGATGAAGTTGAAGTCGTTCTGGATGTGACGCCGTTCTATGCGGAAGGTGGCGGGCAGGTCGGCGACCGGGGCATTCTGGCGGGCCATGATGGGCAGGTAGAGATCAAGGAAACCACGAGACCGGTCCCGACCTTGATTCTGCACAAGGGGACCGTCACGAAGGGGCGGATTCGCGAGGGTGAGGTGTTGCATCTGACCGTCAATGCGACGACGAGGCAGGATGCTCAGCGAAACCATACTGCCACCCATTTGGTCCATGCCGCGCTGCGGGATATGCTGGGCCCTCACGTGAAACAGTATGGGTCGCTTGTCGGGCCCAACCGCTTGCGATTCGACTTTGCCCATTTCAGACCCCTGTCTTCCCGGGATATCGACGAGATTGAAACGGTCGTGAACAACGAAGTGATGAAGAACGAGCAAGTTGCGACCGAGGTGATGAGCATTCAGGATGCAGTGGCCAAGGGGGCATTGGCCTTTTTTGGCGATAAATATGGCGAGCAGGTGCGGGTGGTGACCGTCGAGTCCTTCAGTAAGGAGCTCTGTGGCGGAACCCATTGCCAGCGTACAGGAGATATCGGCTTATTCAGGATTGTATCGGAGACCGGCGTTGCGGCCGGTGTGCGACGTCTCGAAGCGCAAACCGGCACCGGGGCGCTCGCTCACATGAAGAAATTGGAAACGGATATTCGAGACCTCTCGGATCTGCTCAAGGTCGGCCAGTCAGAATTGGTCGCCAAAACACGCAAAGTCATGACGCAGCTCAAAGACAAAGAACGCGAACTGGAAGAACTGAAATTAAAAATGGCCAGTGGATCAGCGGTCGAGGCCAAGGCAAAAACGATAGCCGGTATCCAGGTGCATGTGCAGCGGACCGATGGTCTGGATGGGAACGGTATGCGGGCGCTGGCCGATCAGTTGAGGGACAAGTTGAAGAGTGGTGTCGTGGCTCTCGGCGCAGCCAGTGACGGCAAGGTCTCGCTACTGGTCGTCGTCACAAAGGATCTGATTGCTCGACTCAAAGCGGGTGATCTCATCAAGGAGATGGCGGCCGAAGTCGGCGGTACAGGCGGCGGCAGGCCAGAAATGGCGCAAGCCGGCGGGAAGGACCCGGCCAAGCTGGATGTGGCATTGGAAAAAGTCTTTGGGCTGGTCGAACGGACGTTAGAGCGGTACACTCATGGAGGGTAAACGAATTCTCGCACTCGATTACGGGACCAAGCGGATCGGGGTGGCTCTGAGTGATGAGCTCGGCTGGACAGCCCAACCGCTTGAGACGCTCAATCGGCGTACGCTGGACCGGGATATCGCCCATATTGCGTCCCTCATCGGGACGCACGAAGTCGGGCAAGTCCTGTTGGGTTTCCCGATTCAATTGGATGGCCGCGAGGGGCCGGCGATCCAGGCGATGCGAGAGTTCCAGGCCCGATTGGAACAGGGAGTGACTGTTCCCGTTATTCTGTGGGACGAACGGTTGACGACAAAGGCGGCGGAAGACCTGTTGATCGCGGCCGATGTCAGTCGAAAAAAGCGGAAGGGTGTGGTGGATCGCATTGCCGCTTCGATTCTGCTCCAGAGCTATCTGGCAAGCCTTGAGCCGGTGGTGAAGATGGAGTCGGAATCATGGGCGGATCAGCATGCGGACGGAGAAACGGTAGAGCCGCCTCATGAGACTACGGATTATTCTCGGATGCCTGCTCGTCGTGGTCGTCGCTCTGGGCGTCGCCACATATCAGGCGATTCGCTGGGCTGAAGGCCCGGTCATCCCCACAGAGGCACACCCTCCCTCGAAAGTGGTCGTCATCCCGGATGGCTCGACGTTTCAGCATGTCGCGGATCTGCTTGAGCGTGAACAATTGATCAAGAGCAGTACTGCGTTTGTCCTCTTTGGAAAATCCCGATCTGCCGACAGAAAAGTTCATGCCGGCGAGTATGAGCTGAATCCCAGTATGACTCCGGCGGAGATCCTCTCGAAGCTGGTTAGTGGCCAAGTGCTGCTCCATCCGTTGACGATTCCCGAAGGGCTCACCATCGTGCAAGTTGCCGATGTGGCCTCGCAACAGGGTCTCACGGATCGCGAGGAGTTTCTCCGGCTTGCGAAAGATCGTGAGTTTATCCAGTCACTGGGAATCAAGGCAGAGACACTGGAAGGGTATCTCTATCCCGACACCTATAAGTTTCCTCGTCCCATCAAGGCGCGCGAGCTGTTGGTGGCTATGGTGGAGCAGCTCAAACAGGTAGTCGAACCGGACCTTCACGCCCGGATGCAGGAGCTCAAGATGACCATGCACCAGGTGTTGACCCTCGCCTCCGTCATAGAAAAAGAGACAGGGTCTGGCAGCGAGCGGCCGGAAATTTCCGCGGTGTTTCACAACCGGCTGAAGAAGCAAATTCCATTGCAGAGCGATCCGACTGTCATTTATGGTTTGCCGTCGTTCGACGGAAATTTGCGTAAGAAAGACCTGTCCAGTCCCAGTCCCTACAATACCTATCGGGTGCAGGGATTGCCGCCTGGACCGATCGCGAACCCTGGCATTCAGGCGATTCGCGCAACCCTCTATCCGTCTGATTCACGTTCCCTGTATTTTGTCTCCCGGAACGATGGAACCCATCAGTTCTCTGCGACACTGATCGAGCACAACAAGGCAGTTGAGAAATATCAGAAGCGGCCTTTCCGTCGTGGCCCCCATTCTCAGACATCAATCGCCCCCGGAAAGGGGACCCTTACCCACAAAGAAGGAGTAGCGTAAGTATGTCTGAATGGAATGTGCCGGCTCTCATAGACCATACGGTGCTTCGGCCGGATGCCACAAGAATCGATGTTCTGCGGCTGTGCCAGGAAGCGAAGGAACATCGGTTCACCGTGATTTTCGTCCCGCCTTGCTATGTAGAGGACGCAGTGACAGCTGTCGCCGGCACGACAATTCGAGTCGGCATCCCTATCGGGTTTCCACTGGGTGGTCACACGACAAAGACCAAAGTCGCCGAAGCCGTCGACGCGGTCTCGCGCGGCGCACAGGTATTGGATATGGTCATGAATGTGAGCCGACTGAAATCGGGAGATTGTGACTATGTGCGTAAGGACATTGCCGAAGTGGTACAGGCGACCCCGGGCGTCGAACACAAGGTCATACTCGAGACCTGTTATCTGACTCAGCAGGAGAAGCGTACGGCCTGTCAGTTGGTTGTGGAGGCGGGAGCCGACTATGTGAAGACGTCGACCGGGTTTGGCGCTGCCGGCGCAACGGTGGAAGATGTGAGGCTGATGAAAGAGGCAGTGGCCGATCGGGCGAAGGTGAAGGCCTCGGGCGGCATCAGAGACTGGAAAACTACGCTGGCCATGCTGGAGGCCGGTGCAGATCGGATCGGTACCAGCGCAAGTCTGGCAATTGTGGCCGAGTGGAAACGGTATCATCGAGGCTCGTAAGGCGTGAAGCGTGAAACGTGAAGCGAAAGAATCGGATTGTTTATCTCGTCCCGCCTTTCCCGCTTGTCTTTAATTCAGAACTGGCTTCATCCCGACCGTTTCGCTCCCCCCTTTGTCTCGCCCGTCGCGCTTTTCCCGCGAGTCTCGCTCTGATATAGTGCTCCCATGATTACACGCGTCATCGTGCTGGTTATTGATGGACTCGGCGTCGGAGCTCTGCCCGATGCGGCGGAGTATGGCGTTGCCGATCCCCATACCTTAGCTCATTTGGCTGATGCTGTCGGGGGGCTCAACCTCCCCACACTGGAAGGGCTCGGGCTTGGACACATCACAGACATTAGAGGTGTGCGGACGATGTCGCAGCCGGAAGGATGTTTCGGTCGACTGGGATTTCTTTCGAAGGGTATAGATTCCATGGCGGGCTATTGGGAGATGGCAGGCTATGTCACAACCGAGGCCGGGCCGCAGTATCCCAACGGATTTCCTTCCGATGTAGTCGCGGTCCTCGAACAGGTATTTGGCCGCAAGGTCATCGGCAATCGTTGCGCATCAGATGTGGCCATGCTGCACGAGTGTGAGGCGGAACATCTCTCGTCGGGGGCGCTGATTATCTGGACGGACGGACGACGCACCTGCCATGTTGCGGCGCACGAGAAGGCGATGCGGCGGGAAGATTTTTTCCAGCGCTGCCGGGATGCGAGAAAATTACTTAAGAATCCCTGGGGTATTTGGCGGATTTCGGCCCATCCTCTCGTGGGGGATGCCGGTGCGGTGCAGTTCAGTCCACTACCTCGTGAATTCGTGGTGGAACCTCCCGTGCCGACCATGTTCGATGTGCTGAATCGTGCGAGCCAGATTCTGGTTGGAGTGGGAAAAGTCAGCGATCTCTTCAGCGGTCGAGGCCTTACCTCTTCCCTTCCTGTTGGGCGATGGACGGCGTTATTTACCGAGGTTATGAAGCTGCTGAAGAAGGTTCCACGGGGATTGATTGTTGCCGGGCTTGATGTCTTGGAATTGGATGCTGCACAATCAGCTACGGCTCTCCATGATTTCGATCGACGGCTACCCGGATTGCTGGAACAGCTTCGGCCAGGGGATCTGCTTGTCCTGACGGGCAATCATGGACGGGATATCACAATAGGGGATCAGGCCCCGACGCGGGAATATGTTCCTCTCTTGGCTACCGGGCCAAAGTTGGCGCAAGGGGTCAATCTTGGCATCAGGACTTCGGCTGCTGATCTAGGGCATACGATTGTAGAGGCTCTGTTAGGGGAGCAACTTCCTGTGGGCGAGAGTTTTCTCGATGCGCTCCGCGCAGGGTAGTCCGCGTTTCGTGTGAGGCGGCATTGGGAATGGTGAATGGTAAATGTTGAATTGTCGGAGTTGGACGTGATCTGATGACGTCCGAACATTCACCATTCACCATTCGGTAGCGATGTCCTACGAGAGCAGATTAAAAGAACTGCATATCGAATTGCCCCTCCCGCCGAAACCGTTAGCGACATACGTTCCGGCTGTTCAGGCCGGAGTTCTCTTGTTCTTGTCCGGCGTTCTTCCCATGCGAGACGGGCAGTTGGCCTTTTCAGGTAAGCTTGGGCGTGATGTGACGGTCGAGCAGGGGATAGAGTCGGCCAGGCTCGCGCTGCTGAATGCGCTCGCCATTGCCAAGCAGGAACTCGGGACGTTGGATCGAATTACACGTGTCGTGAAGGTTGTCGGGTATGTGGCATCGGCGGAAGGGTTCGTGCAGCAGCCTCAAGTTCTCAATGGGGCATCGGATCTTCTCGTTGAGATATTTGGAGAGGCTGGTCGTCATGCACGGGTGGCTGTAGGGGCGGCTGAGTTGCCTCGCGGGGCTCCCGTCGAAATTGAAGTGATTCTCTCTGTCTCCTGATCGGTGTATCTGGTTTGTCTTGTTTCTTTCGCTTGTTTGGTTGGCTTGGGGCAAAGAACGAAAGAAGCCAAACGAACCAGTCAACCAAAGAGACCAGATGAACCAGACAAACCGAAGAAACGAGAGAAATTAATGAGCCAATTTATGAATATAGTTGTAACCGGCGTGTCTACGATGACGCTGTGCGCCGGCCTGACCATAGGCCTGTCTATGGCTGCTCCTGCTCCGTCCGCGCCAGAGGTACATCCGGCAACAACGGTACCGGGCGCCACCGTGGCGATCGGCGGGAAGGGGTTCGGCACGTTTCGATCCGTGCAAGTGAATCGTGTGACTGTTGGTGGGATCCCTGCGTTGATTCAGCGATGGGAATCAGACCTGATTGAGGTGAAGGTTCCCTTCCATGCTCGATCCGGTCCTGTCGAAGTCATGGTCGGGAAGAAGAGAATGGCTGCCGGGACGTTGACAGTGGTACAGCCGACGATTACTGCAGTGACGCCGGAAGAGATTGAACCAGGCCACATAGTGCAGATTACCGGCCTGCATTTTGGGGCGACGGCCGGCCCTCGGGATCCCAATACGATGTTCGGAGTGAACGATGTGAAGATCGGGGACGTGGTCGTCAGGCCGCGTCGCTGGAAGGACGACATCATCGAAGTCGAGGTTCCCACGAATGCCGCGTCGGGTGATGTGGTCGTGCGATTGGCCTCGTCCGATCCTTTGCCCGATGGGTCCTGTTGTGCGCCGGTCCAGCATACGGTCAGCAACGCAGTCCCTCTGAAGGTGATACCGAGTATTCGAGTCGATCCCGTGAGCGGGCCGGTCGGGACGAAGGTCGTGTTTTTCGGTCAGGGTTTTGGCGCTGCAAAGGGTTCCGGTGACACAGTAACGTTCGGCGGGCACCGTGCTGCTATCGCCCAGTGGTCCGATCATACGATCGTCGTGCACCTCCCGATGGATGCCGAAACCGGACCTATTGCGCTGACCATGCAGGGGCGTGAGCGGACAGTCGGGACTTTTACGGTTCACACACCAAGAGTGACCGGCGTGACGCCTTCTTCCGCCCCGATCGGCACTCTGCTCAGAATCAGCGGAGAACATTTCGGGTTCTATTCTGAAAGTGGAACGACTCCCTATGCCTTTATGGATTTCAACACGGGAGAGAACCGGGTCGAAATTGGAGGGGTCCCTGCCGTCATCTATCGCTGGCAAGACGATCGCATCGATGTGTGGGTGCCCTTCAGCGCGAAGAGTGGGCCGGTTATGATATATCGCGGCGCGCCGAAACCCAATTCCGACGGCTCCTGTTGCGCGGCAAAGGAAGTTCTGAAGACAGAGGCCGGGTTCTTTACACTCGTAACGCCGAAGATCGATTCCTACAGCCCACAGTCAGGCGGGCTGGATGAACTGGTCACGATCAAAGGGTCTGGGTTCGGCTCGTTCTTGAAGACAGCCGAGCACGCAGACTTGCGTCTCAATCAGGGGGCTTATAAGCGACGGGAAGATATCGAGTTGGGAGAAAACGTTTCGCGCACGGAAGTGCTGTTCAGTAATATTGCCGCCCAGGTGATGTCCTGGGCGGATACAGAGATCGTCGTGAGAGTGCCTCACCGCCACCTGTACGGTCTGGGGAAACGCAATGAGTTCTTCAATGAACTGGCCACCGGCTCGCTGGTTGTGCGGCGCGGTTCCTGGGATGTGCAGCCGGATGGAACCTGTTGTACTCCGAAAAAGTGGCTGACATTGGAAGCCGGCACCTTCACCATCGAGGCCAAGGGTATGCCGGATTCTAGCTACTTCGATAAAAACCGCCCGGACGCCGACACCAGCCAGTGAGAGACGGATTGTTCAGATCATGGCAGGCCGCTTTCCTGTCACCTGGCGTATACCGTGTGACTGTGGTGCTGATGTTACTGTTGTGCGCTTCCCCCTCGTGGGCCGCTGATCCTCCTCTGACGGTCACCCCTCAGGTGAGCCATACGGAAGCCCTCTTGATGGGGCTCTATTTTCATACGCCTCGGCTCGGCTGGGCCGTAGGGTCAGGCGGCACGGTTCTGAAGACGGTCGATGGGGGAAAGAATTGGAAGAAGGTCGGCAGCGGTACCACGGCAACCCTCATGAGCGTCTTTTTTTACGACGAAAAACATGGCTGGGCCGTCGGAGCCAATGGGACGATTCGCCGGAGCCAAGACGGCGGCAATACCTGGCATGGGCAACTCGTCGATACCCAGGTGCCCCTCTACGGCCTCTCGTTCGTATCGCGTAGCGAGGGGTGGGTGATTGGTGGGAACGGAACCATTCTTCATACGAAAGATGGCGGGGCCCATTGGATCGATCAATCGAGTAAGACCAGTGCAGCCCTCTATGGAATACAATTTCTCACAGCACAGCATGGGACAGTGGTTGGGGCAGTGGGGACCGTCCTGATGACGGACGATGGAGGGACGACCTGGATTCCACAAGAGACCCAGGGAGCCGTCACGCTGTTCGATGTGTATTTTGCTGATCCGTCGACCGGATGGACTGTGGGGAACGCAGGCGCGATTTTTCACACAACAGATGGTGGGCGTCAATGGATCGATCGCACGTTGCCCTGCGTTCGTAACTGCACGAAGCTGACCGACCTCCTGCGAGTGCGCTTTACCGATCCTCAGACCGGATGGATTGCGGGGGAGCGGGGCGCGGTCTATCGGACTACCGATGGCGGTTTTACCTGGGTAGAGCAGCGTGCGATTGCCAAGGTCTCGCTGTTCGGTCTCTCGTTTCCTGATGGAGGACAAGGCTGGGCCAGCGGAGAACAAGGCACGATCGTTCATATAACCGTGGGCCGCTGAATAGGGTGCGTGAAACGCGAGACATGCGAGAAAGGCGCGACGCGGGAAAGAAAGAGAGGGGTTCCCGCCTCGTTACAATCATTTCCTTCGGCCCACCCGTCTAACTTGCCCCGCTCGTCTCGCTAGTCGCGCGAGTCATCATCTCGTCGAGCCTTGATTGGAGAATGCTGAGTGCTGCGATTGCTGCAGTCTCGGCCCGCAAGATTCGTGGCCCGAGGCTGAGCTGGAGGAAACCCTGCTCCTGTGCAAGGCGCTGTTCATTTGCTGCCCATCCCCCCTCCGGCCCAATCAACAAAACAATCGAATGCGAACGGTCCTGTGGCAAGGATATGGTCGCGAGTGAGGAGCTGCTGGAGCGTTCCATCAGCATGCTTTTCAGGGGCGATGCAGTATATTGGCGGCAGATCTCTGCGACGTGTATTGGGTCTGCGATAGTGGGGATGGTCCAGCGTTCGGATTGCTGCGCCGCGTCCCGCGCGATGCGATTCCATCTGGCTCGTTGATGGTCAGTGCGTTCAGGGTTGGACTTGATGACGCCGTGTATGCTGTACAGAGGCACGATAGTCGCGACTCCGAGCTCTGTAGCCTTCTGAATGACCCAGTCCATCTTGTCACCTTTGATCAAAGCCTGTCCGAGCACGATAGGTGAGGTTCTGCCTGTCGGCTCAACCTGCTGATCGATGATGTGGCTGTCAATGGCCTGCGAGCTGACGCGGGTCACTTCCACACTATAGCGGGTTCCGGATGCGTCATTCAGCGTGAGAGAGTCTCCCGGGTGTATGCGGAGACTGTTCCGAAGATGATGGAGGAGGTCACCGGTTATGCGGATTGTGGGGGGAGTGATGGCGTCAGGGTCGACGAAGAACGTGGACATTGGCAGGAGTCCGGTCGATAACCGTCTGTGCTATTCGAAAAAGGTTTTCATCTTATCGAGGAAACCGTCGCTGTCTTCTTCCATCGACATGCCGCTCTCTTTGCCGAATTCCTTGAGTAATTCTTTCTGACGAGCGGTCAGTTTGGTGGGAATCTGAACCTTCACGACAAATAATTGGTCGCCAGTGCTCTGGCCCTTGATGCTGGGAACGCCCAGGCCCTTAATGCGCAGGGTCTTATCTTGCTGTGTGCCGGCTGGAATTTTTATGACCGTATTGCCTTTTAGCGTGGGGACCTCAATTTTTCCTCCAAGTATCGCGGTGACAATATGTATCGGGACATCGCAGAGAATATCCTGCCCCTGACGTCTGAAGATCTGGTGCGGCTTGACAGTAATTGCCACATAGAGGTCGCCTGGTGGGCCTCCATTGACTCCATGTTCTCCTTCGTTCGAAAGGCGTAGGCGCATGCCTGATTCAATACCGGCCGGGATGTGTACGGCGATGGTCCGTTCCCGGTAGGTGCGTTGACGACCCTGGCAAGCAGGGCAGGGTTCTGTGACGATTCGTCCTTCTCCCTCGCATTGGCCGCAGGGACGGGTGATACTAAAAAACCCTTGCTGGAATCGCATCTGTCCGGCCCCTTTGCAGCTGGGGCATGCCTTGACCGATGCCGCGCTCTTCGCACCGGTCCCTTTGCAGTCGTCGCACATTTCCCATCGTGGGATTTTGAGTTTGGCTTCTTTCCCGTAGACGGCTTCTTCGAAGGTGAGGTCCAGATTGTACTGGAGGTCGTTGCCGCGCTCTGCCCGACTGCCGCCTCGCTGGCCGCCGAAAAAATCCTCGAAGATGTCGTTGAAGGCGTCGCCGAATCCACTTCCACCAAACCCAAATCCGTCCGCACTGCCGCCTTGCTGGGTTCCGGCATGGCCGAACATGTCGTAGCGCTTGCGCTTTTGCTGATCGCTCAGCGTCTCATAGGCCTCGTTGACTTCTTTGAACTTTTCTTCTGATGCTTTCTTTTGAGCCTCTCCCGTCTGGAGGTCGGGATGGTGCCGGCGGGCCATATTCCGATAGGCCTTCTTGATCTCGTCTTCGGAGGCAGATCGATCAACGCCTAAGGTTTCGTAAAAGTCACGCTTGGACACAAGTGCCATCTCTTACGGTGAAAGTGCAGCAAGACCGAGCCTCGTGCATCGACGAAGCTCGGTCTGGTTGAGGGTATTCTAACTTATTTCTTATCCTTGTCTACTTCTTCGAATTCCGCGTCGACGACTTTGTCATCTGTCTTCGCCTCACCGGTTCCGCTCGCCGCGCCGGCGCTCCCGCCTGCCGCAGCTGTTGCCGAAGCCTTTTTATACATCTCCTCAGCTAACTTGTGAGACGCGGTCGTCAAGGTTTTGGTGGCGGACTCGATCGCGTCGGGGTCCGTTCCCTCCATCGCTTTTTTCAACTCGGCCACCGCTTCCTCGATCTTGGTCTTGTCTTCTGCTGAGATTTTGTCGCCGTGCTCGCTCAGGTTCTTTTCCGTCTGGTAAATCAGGCTGTCGGCCTGATTCTTGGCCTCTGCGGCTCTCCGTCGCTTCTTATCCTCTTCTGTGTGGGCCTGTGCATCCTTCACCAGCTTTTCGACTTCTTCCTTGCTCAAGCCGCTGGACGCCGTGATCTTGATGGATTGTTCCTTTTGTGTCGCCAGGTCTTTGGCTGAGACATGGACAATGCCGTTGGCATCGATGTCGAACGTCACTTCGACTTGCGGCATCCCGCGGGGGGCGGGAGGAATGCCGACCAAGTCGAACTGCCCGAGAAGCTTGTTGTCATTCGCCATCTCGCGTTCGCCTTGGAAAACCCGAATGGTCACGGCCGTCTGATTGTCGGCAGCCGTCGAGAAGACCTGGCTCTTTTTCGTCGGAACGGTTGTGTTCCGCTCGATCAGCTTCGTAAAGACACCGCCGAGTGTTTCGATGCCCAGCGAAAGGGGTGTCACGTCGAGGAGCAGCACGTCCTTCACTTCGCCCTTGAGCACGCCGCCCTGAATGGCAGCGCCGATGGCCACCACTTCGTCGGGATTCACGCCCCGGTGGGGTTCTTTGCCGAAAAAGTCTTTGACGGCCTGAATGACTTTCGGCA
>JACAFD010000241.1 GCA_013388555.1 Nitrospirota bacterium
GCTGTTCGGGGGAACCGGGGGCGTGGCGGCGCAGATTGTCTGCCGCATGTCGAACCTGTGCGATGTGGTCTGGAACAACGAGGACAAGAAGGTCTTGCACGTCCTCCCCTACTAAGGGGCATTCGACTGTGGCGCGTCGGCCCCGTGCTTCGGATGCCGGACTGCGGGGCCGGCGGAACAATGGAGGAGACAGATGTTTAGAATGAGTGAGGAGGCGACAAATGGCACTGTTTAGAACAGCTGAAATTATTAAAGCCAGCAAGCTACCGCCGGAAGGCGTCAAGCTGTCGAGAATGATCGACGCGATCTATTTCATTCCGATCGCGTATTTTGGAGTGTTCGCGACCTTCCATATGCATTTCGATCTGCTGGCAGGGGACTGGGATTTCTGGATCGACTGGAAGGACCGGCAATTCTGGGTCACAGTGACTCCTATTGTGGAGGTGATGTACCCAGGGGCGATTATGTACTATTTCTGGACGTTTTATCGGCAACCATTTGGTGCGACGTTAAGTATCACGGGACTCCTTGTCGGGAAATGGATCACGATTGTTCTTGCCTGGTACTGGTGGGCCAATTTCCCGGCAAACTTCGTCATGCCGGCCACAATGGTCTCCAGCGCACTGATCCTCGACTGCACCCTGTTGCTGACCAGAAGTTGGATGCTCACAGCCATATTCGGGGTGTGGGCATTCGCAATGATGTTTAATCCGTCAAACTACCCTCTGTTCGCATACAGCCATCAACCGGTGGTAGTAGATGGTCAGCTGCTCTCGCTGGCCGACTATATGGGTTTCACCTTTGTCCGTACGGGAACGCCTGAATATATCAGGATCATCGAGGTGGGGTCGCTGCGTACATTCGGCGGACACACCGTCTGGATTTCGGCCTTCTTCTCGGCCTTCATCTCCATGTTGATGTTCACCATTTGGTGGCAAGTTGGCCATTTCGTCGGCCAATCCTTCTTCTGGGTTAAAGGCAAGAGAGGAGTGCGGTACCGGAAGAATGACATCATGATCGTCGGCACGGATGAATACGCATTGCGGCATGGAACGTTACCGGGTGTTCCAGCGCCAGTATTGGAAGGGAAATCATGAACACAAAAAACATACTAAAGTTTTGTGTGATCGGTTCAGTCGGGGTGGCGACACTCGGGCTTACCCTGGTGTTCAATGCCTCTCCTGCTGTCGCCCACGGGGAGCGCTCTCAGGAACCATTCCTCCGGATGCGTACCGCCCAGTGGTACGATACAAGGTGGAATCCTGGGAAGACCGCCGTCAACGACGAAGCTATGCTATCGGGGAAGATGCATATCGCCGAAGACTGGCCACGGGCGGTCGTCAGACCTACCCGCACTTTCATCAACGTAGGTAGCCCGAGTTCGGTGTTCACTCGCCTCAGTTCGAAAGTGAACGGGACACCGATGTTCACATCCGGCCCGATGGAACTAGGCGGGGACTACGAGTACGTGATCAAGCTGAGGGCTCGGCTACCGGGCCACCACCACATCCACCCGATGTTGGCGGTCAATGGTGCCGGTCCTATTGCAGGACCTGGTGGCTGGATGGACATCACCGGCAACCACAAAGATTTCACCAACCCGATAAAATTGTTGGTGGGAGGAACTGTAGATACGGAGACGGCAGGTCTGGCACAGGGAATCTTCTGGCATATTCTCTGGGGAGGTCTCGGATTCCTCTGGATCGGCTGGTTCATGGTTAGACCGATGTTCCTCATTCGCGCCAGAGTGCTCGCACAGGAAGGCGGGGATGAATTGATGAATGACCCGGCTGACCGCGTGGCAGCCTATGTCATGCTAGGAGTGTGTTTTACTATCATCGCAATCGGTTTCTTCGTTACAGACTCCCAGTATCCTTATACAGTGCCGCTCCAGGCTGGTGCGCCGTTGATTAAGCCGACGCATCTGCAGTCAGATCTCACAATGAAGGTACTCGCCGCGGATTACGACGTCCCGGGTCGTGCCCTCCGCATGACCCTGACGGTCACCAATAATGGCGAAACCCCCTTGAGGATCGGAGAATTCACAACGGCAGGTATCAGGTTCCTCAACAAGGTCGGCGTGGCCAATAATATGGATCCAAACTATCCAGCAGAAATTATGGCTCTCGACGGCTTGAACATGGAAGATGATTCCCCGATCCTCCCAGGCGAAACGAAGGATATCAAGATTGATTCCAGAGATTCGCTGTGGGAGTTCCAGAGACTGATGGATCTGGTACACGATCCGGAGCAACGCTTTGGTGGGCTGGTTATGTCCTGGGATGATTCAGGAAATCGGCACATCAACAGCATCTCCGGTCCCGTTATCCCGGTCTTTACCAGGGCTCAGGGGTAAGTTCACGGTTTAAACACGTGCAGACGTGAAGCCGATCCGCCCTCGTCGCAAGACGAGTGGCGGATCGGTTTTTTAACGGCTATGCCAAACCAGTGGCCTATTACATCAGCGCGGTGATAACATCAGGTTTCAGACGGTACCCCCTCGCAGACAACCCCGTTACATAATGGTTGGCCAGGTTCTGCGTCACACCTCTGGGTCTTCGTCAACATCCTGAATGCGCTTTCCTTCTAATCGGATGCCTTTCCTACACCCCCTTCCCTCCCTCCCACAGCCGCTTATTGTGGATTGTTCGCATGTTTCGCTTGACCATTCTTCTCGGTTGTTTTTCCAGGGAAGGAGATATTATAGTTTCCGCCGATCAGGACTTGATGAGGGCAGGACGCTATGATTCTCTCAATAACATGCGGAGGCGGTTCATGAGAAGAATGTTTATGTTGATTGTGCTACTCGGCCTCGCTACGGACCAGGCGATGGCAGTTGAACCAGGTGATAAAAGTTCCCGGGACTCTCAATCGATGGCGCTGGTGCCGGCAGGGGAGTTCACGATGGGGAGTGCGGCGGGGGATTCAGATGAACAACCGGAGCGAAAGATCTATCTTGATGCTTTCATGATAGATAAGTATGAAGTGACCGTAGGACAGTATGCGGCTTTTTTGCAGGCGAAAGGGGTTGAACCGCCTGCGGACTGGAAGACGATGAACCAACCAGCACACCAGAATCGCCCAGCTGCGAATATGGATTCGGTGGATGCGGCGGCATACTGCAAGTGGGTCAACAAACGTCTGCCGACAGAGGCGGAGTGGGAGAAGGCAGCGCGTGGGACTGACGGCCGCATCTATCCATGGGGCAACGAACTACCGACACCTCGTCACGCGAACTTCGGCAAAGCGGATTGGAACAACCATGGCGCCCTGACACCGGTTGGGTCGTTCGAAGAGGGCAAGGGCCCCTATGGCACCTATGACATGGCCGGAAATGTCTGGGAATGGGTGAGCGACTGGTATGACTTTCGTTACTACAAGAGTGGCCCGACAAAGAACCCGACAGGCCCGCCTTCTGGTGGAACAAAGGTGATCCGTGGCGGGGCATGGAATAGCAATGCGCGGGCGCTGCGCTCCGCGAATCGAAGCCTGATTTCTCCCACGGACCAGGGACTTACCGGGTTCAGGTGCGCGAAGAACCCTTAGACAGGAAGTGAAAGTCCCAGCCGAGGGAAAGTCCTGAGGTCATAGCTCAGGATCGCCCCCCCCCCCGAGCCTCGTGGGACTGGCATAGTCGGTTGTTTTCTGGTTGGTTTGGTTCAACGAGGCTGACCAGATGAACAAAATGAACAGACAAATCAGACCAACCAGTTCCGCTCGTTCGGTCTCACATACCAGTCCCGCCTGACTATCTACATGGTTGTTTTTTTGAGGTACCAGGCATTATAGTTTTTGCCCATTAGCCCATGCTAGCGTAGGGCGGAATGGCTCTTCGGAAAAATATTGTGGAGGGAGTTCATGAGAAGGATGCTTGTGATGGTCGCGTTGTTCTGCCTTGTTACGTATCCGGCCATGGCCGCAATAACCGGTGAGAAAGGGCCCCTGCAGCCTGCCACAGAGCTCAAACAAGGTTACGCGAAGGCGGTTTCGGCTCAAACGCAAGATCCGTCGATGGTGTTGATACCGGCTGGTGAGTTTTCGATGGGAAGTGCGGCGGGAGATCCAGACGAACGCCCACCCCACCAGGTTTATCTAGACTCATATTTGATAGATAAGTACGAAGTCTCGGTGGAACAGTATGCGGCGTTTCTGCAGGAGACAGGGACTAGTTCACCATCGGACTGGAGGGCGATGAACCAGCTTTCGAATAAGAAGCGGCCGGTCTCAAGTGTGGATTGGGCGGATGCAGCTGCGTACTGTAAATGGGCTGGCAAGCGCTTGCCAACGGAAGCGGAATGGGAAAAGGCGGCGCGAGGGACTGATGGCCGTCTGTATCCCTGGGGCAACGAACCACCAACACCGCGCCACGCAAACTATGGGCAGACAGGATCAAGCAACTATGGGGCTTTGGCGCCGGTGGGGTCGTTTGAAGAGGGCAAAAGCCCCTATGTCGTGTACGATATGGCTGGGAATGTCTGGGAGTGGGTCAGTGACTGGTATGACTATGACTATTACAAAGCCAGCCCGCCGAGGAATCCAGAAGGACCGCTGACGGGTGGGTTCAAAGGGATTCGTGGCGGCTCTTGGAACAGCAGTCCGCGAGCGTTGCGCTCTGCGGATCGGTACTGGGATCCCCCAACATTCAGAAGCCAATACCTTCCTGGTTTCCGATGCGTGAAAAAACCATAGCCATCGGCCTTCAACCCTTCAAAGCTCTTGGGCTCTCTTGGCTGCGAGGGCTGCTATCTCTTCAGGGATCAGATAACGCCTGGGTCCAAAAATCGCCGTGCCGACGCGTACCATCGTCGCACCTTCGGAAATGGCAATATCCATATCTTCTGACATTCCCATAGAGAGCGTATCGAGTTCGTATCCATCCCGCTTGAGCCGATCAAACAGTTCCCACAGCATGTGAAACTGGCTGCGCTGTAACGCCGTGGCAGTTGTGAGCTCAGGGACGGCCATCAATCCGCGCAGTTTCAGGCGTGGCAGGCGCATGGCATGCGAGGCCAGACTAGCCAGCTCTTCAGGAGCCACACCGCTTTTACTCGCTTCCCCGCTCACATTGACCTGTAAACAGATTTGTAACGGCGGCAATGATTCAGGCCTGTCCTTCGACAGCCGATCGGCAATTTTTGTTCTGTCCACACTGTGAACCCAGGAAAAATTCTCCGAGATGCGTCGCGTCTTATTGCTTTGTATCGGGCCGATAAAATGCCATTCGATCGGAAGATCGGTAAGGTACTGCATTTTCCCCAGCGCTTCCTGCAGGTAATTCTCGCCAAAAATCTTTTGTCCTGCCTGGTATGCTTCCCGCAATCGCTCGGCCGGGTTGGTTTTGCTCGCTGCGAGCAGCGTGATCTCGCCTGGTTGCCGGCCGAAGGATTGCGCCACAGTGGCAATACGGTCATGGACGGCTTGCAGCCGTGAGGCGATGGTTGTCGTCATGTGTCCGGGTATCCTCTGTTCTTGAAATGGCTTACAGGTAATGACGCACTATGAAGATCTCACTTTCCGCTATCTAGCAATCCGCAGCACAACTCTTCGGACAAGGAGGAATATCAGGAGAAGCCCACCGCTAGCGCCTCAAGACATTCTTACTCATGATTGAGCCCTCAGATCGCTGCGAGAATACCGCTAGCGATACATATATTCCCGAGTCAGAGGAAGAGAGTTGTTCAATCCGTTCGTAAAAATGATTTGATAGAGCCGCGGGTTCCCATAACGGAAGTTGATGACGCAACCATTGAGAAACATTCGCCACATACGAACGAACGATGCATCGAACATCTTTTCGATTGTCTTGACGTGTGCCTCGTATCGCGTGCACCATTCCTCAACCGTTTTTGCATAGTGCAGGCGAAGGTTTTCGATGTCAGTCGGAACGAGTCCGATTTCGCCCATGGTACGTACGATTTCATCGAGTGAGGGAATGTACCCACCCGGAAAGATGTATTTCAATGTCCAAGGATCGCCTGGCGTCGATCGCTCTTCTCCGATAGTATGAAGCAACCCTATGCCCTCGCGCTTCAGCAGCGACTGCGCCTTTTCCATAAACGTAGGAATGAATTGTTTCCCTACATGTTCAAACATCCCGATAGAAACGAATTTGTCAAATGTGCCCTCAAGCTTCCGGTAATCCTCGAACACAACCGAAATCTCCTTTGAGAGCCCCTCGCGCTTAATCAAATCGGTCGCATACTCAACTTGTTGCTTCGACAGTGAGCAGCCGACGCCGCGCACGCCATATTGTCTGGCCGCGTAGATCAACATCCCGCCCCAGCCACAGCCGATGTCAACCAGTGTTTCGCCGGACTTTAACTGGAGTTTACGGCAGATATGTTCATACTTCTGCTGTTGTGCTTGCTCGAGTGTATCGTCTTCATGACGGAAGTAGGCACACGAGTAGGCCATGCTCTCGTCCAGCCACAGCTTGTAGAAGTCGTTCCCGAGATCGTAATGGTGGGCGATGTGTTTGGGCGCACGCGAGAGCGTGTTGAGTGAAGTCTGACGCAGGTGCTGAAAGGCAAGCTTCGTTTTCAAGCCGAGAGGCAGATTGAGAAATGCGGCATCTGTCCCGAAGCGAAGAAGCTGTCTGAAATCTCCCTCTACCTGAATATCCCCTCCCATATACTCTTCACCAAAGCCCAACGACCCGCTTTCAAGCACATGTTCTGCCGCTCGCTTCGTTGCAAAAGTCAGAAGGAACTGCCTCTTACCCATACCGTAGGAGTTTCTCTTTCCATCCCAGAACTGGACCTCAAAAGAAACCTCTGGTATATGGTCACTTAATTTACGGAAAAGCTGCTCAAGAGTTTTTCGCATGACCTACCTTTTCCTGGTTATTAGCAGGTTACTTTTGAGGTGGGCAGAAGATTAAACATACTCAAGAGGCCCTAATAGATGCCTGTGATAAGCTCTTTCCCCGGGTCTTGTCAAGATGTCTATGGGGAAGGGAATGTGATGTAGGGGGATGGTTCTATGTCGGTCCACAGTTCACAGCTTTGAGCAGAGAGATGTCGTCAAGAACCACTGGCTTGGATAGGCATCCGGCATCGAGATCTCATATTCCCCTACTGCCGTGATCCGCGTGTGGGGGTTGTTTTTTATGGCAAAGTAACTGACAATGAAACCGGTCCATCAACCGAGTCATCATTGGGCCAACTGCGTCAACAACTACATAAGGGGCATCACCATGAAATTGCAGAATGTGTTGTGGATAGCGATCGCATTGATAATCCCCGGTACGGCCTGGGCTTATGGTGACAGCAGCGGCGGCAGTAATTTGATCGCCTGCACCGCAAAGTTCTCAAAGTTTAGCCCGCCGAATAATACAGAAGTGGCGGCAAGTTCTGAATTCTCATTTTTTGCATCTACGCCGACTAATCCGAATAGTATAAGGGTTACGATAAAAGACCAATTAGTCCCGATCACAGTGACTGCGAAACATGATGGGCTTCAAGTCACCGGCAAACTACCTGCCACAGTAAAAGGAACCTACGCAAAAATTAACCTGACGGGGAAAGGTCCCAATCAATGCGAAGCGAGCGGTGGGTGGTTGGTGAAAGTGAAGTGACTGAATCATCCGGTAGCCGAAAGCATGATAGGTGGAGGGCGGAGGGGTAGCGGACTACTACCCCCGCCCCACCAGCTGAGCCGCGTCTTCTACTTCGTGACGCGAATTTCGACGCGGCGGTTCTTTGCCCGACCCGCAGGGGTCGTGTTCGGTTCAACCGGCTTGCTGTCTGCGTAACCTGTCGTCGTCGCAGCGGCAAGGCCGCCTTTTGCTAGGGCCCTTGCCGCATTAGCCGCACGAGATTCAGAAAGTTCCTTGTTTGTGGGGAATTTATTCTTCAGCTCTCCGCCGATGGGCACGTTGTCAGTGTGACCGTCCACCGCTACTTTGTACTCGGGATAATCCTTCAAGACCGCTCCAACCCGCTTGAGCGCATCGATGCCTTCCGGTGTCACTTCATCTTGGCCGGGACCGAACAGATAGTTGGAGGCCAGGCTAATCAACAACCGCTCGTTGTTCAGATCGACCATAATGTCGCCCTTTTCGATCTGGGGACGAAGTGCCCTGACTAATCCCCGCTGGGCCGTTTTCAGTTTTTGCTCTTCAGCCAACAGAGTTCCTCTCAAGTCTGCCAGTTCTTTGTCCCGACCTGCCAGTTGTCGCTCCAACTCCGCCATATGCTGCTTGCTGGCAGCCAATTCGGCTGCCATGCTGTCCATCGCGGCGAGAGGGTCGGCCTGATTCTTTGGTGCAGCATCAACATTGCAACGAACATCATTCCAAGCCTGCCATCCGTCAGTCTTCGGACAAATAGGGCTCTGATCCCAGCTTGCACAGCCTGTTACAGCAGCTAAGCTTGCTACCAGGATAGTGGTTCTGAATGCCTGCATGATGACCTCCATCTCCTGAATTGTGTGCGGGTCAGCGATCATGTGAGTCTATTCCCCCCACCTCGAGGGAATACCCGTAGCAACGGTGGTATTTAGCCGCGATCTTTCAGAGTGTTGCCGATTTGCATCAAGAGTCTCTCTTCGTTCGTTGGTCCAGCGGGCGGCGCAGGGGTGGTTCGTTCTTGAAGTGGTTGACTTGCTTCACCAGCGCAAAGATTACGAAAGCAGCGATGATAAAGTCAATCAAGTTTGATGGAAGCAGCGAGGAATGTCGAACTGGAGAAACTAGAATATGAAGCAGAAGTGTGGGCTCTGGGCCGACTCATATCCTGTGGGCCGTGACATTCAGACCACTCTTCGATATGCCCGTCTTGCCCCAGGACACTTACAGGATGCCGTGAATCGAGGAAGTCTCTCTGGAACCGTGATCAATCAGGAGGAAAAACGGGAAAAAGAGATGCAATCTGTTGATTTTATGGTGCGCCCGGAGGGACTTGAACCCCCAACCCCCAGATCCGTAGTCTGGTGCTCTATCCATTGAGCTACGGGCGCGCTGAAGAAGCAGAGTTGCACCGGGCCCCACGCGTCGTGCACTGACAAGCCAAGGAGAGGGTGGAAGGGCGTTCGGATACTGCTGTTTGCAAGGGGTTATACAGGTCTCTGGCCTGGCGGGTCAAGGGATCGCCCTGCTCTCCATATGAAATAGAGATACAGGGGCGAGGCGAGAAGGGAATACTTACTTGCCGGACGAAATGGCTACGGGAACAGGCGTGATTGATGACCGTTTCGACTTGACTGAAACGGAACGAATGGGCCGATCAAGTATGGGAGCGCTGCTTGCTGTGTAAAAGGCGGTGTCCTGCACCACTTGCTCCATCAACGCCGTGAGGCAGGATTCCGTCACGTGGCCTTTCAATTCATCGATCATGAGCGGCGTCGCGCCGAACATTTTATAATGGGCGGTTCCAGCGGATTGGCTTTCGTAGTGTTTGACTCGTCCATCCCAACGTTCCAATTCCAGAGTCATGTGCGCCGAATAGTCATATTCCAGTGGAATGAAGGGGGCCAGCGTGAACATCGAGGCGCCGATGGCAATGCTCTTCCATGTCACATCGCTCGGATGGGAATCGACGGCCTCGTCAAACAAGAGGCGGGCGCGAATGAATTTTTCACCGGCCGGAGGTTCGGGAGCATTCATGTCGCCGAGACGTGAGAATAGCCCGACCTCTCGCAACGTGCTGAGGACGCGGCGCTCAGTTTCCAATGACGAATTTTGGGGTGAGCCGTTGCGCGTGGTATTCACGCTATCTATGACGAGCGGGACCTGTTCGTCTCGCACGATCTCCCGGACGATGGGTTTTGGGCTGCTGTCGCCCGTAGCCTTGAGCTCGATTCGGTGCCCACAACCGGCCGTGAGCGTAGCAACCAACCCACCGCATACGATGATGGTCAAGATGAAGCGTGGCTTAGCGTGCATCCATCCTCCTAAAAGTAAAAAGAAAAACCTGCGAAGGGGAGACTTTCGTTGAGTCCGACATTGGGAGTGCTCGTGTCGGCATTTGAGATATGCTGGAAGCGGTAGCCGGCGTTGATCGCGGATTGGTCGGTCAGGAAATAGGAGACTCCAAGCCCGCCCGTCAAGATGAAGTTGAACTGGCTGTGTTGTTCAGGAATATTCCCTGCGAGGTCGGTCCAGAAGGGACCTCCGGCGAATTCGGCATAGGGCCGAATCCAGTCAAGTGCGACGAAGCTGTATTTGATCTTCGGAGTGAAACCGATGCCGTGCGAGAGAACCGGTTCCTGAAATTGGATATAGACCATCTCGCCGCCGAGTGATATTTGCCCCCGATACCAACTATCGCCGATGGGATCGGTGAGCGTGATCATCCATGAAGGCATAAAGGCAGGTCCCCTCTGCTCGGTTTTGCTTTTCCCCTCTACGAGGCGATGGGGAAACAAGTACCCTGCAGAGAGTCCAATTTCTTGAGTGCCGACGGTGATCGTGGGCGAGCCATTTGCAGCATTCGAGCAATTAATCATCATCAGCGACCCAAGAACCAACGTCGTGAGGATCCGAGCAAGATATGGCATGCGCTATCCACGTCAATATCCTGTCGGCTATTTCACAGTCAAGTTTAAGCAACAGGGGTACTGTGCAAAGATACCAAGAACGATTGAGTGCTGTCCACATACGGCGAGGTTAATTTGGCATAAAACAAAAATGTTCGACAATTGGTGAAGGTTGTTCGGAGAGGTAGAGAGCAAAAGAGGCTCGGCGGATTATCTCAGCTTGACAAGATTGTCCACATCTGCTTGAAGCTCAGGCAGCCTGTATCGCTGGTCGAGGGAGACCACTCGTTCAAGACACCGCCGCGCGGAAACAGAATCCAGGCGGCTGCCGTATACCGCGGCAAGGTGTCTGAGCACCGCTGCTTCAGCCGGCTCGTTGCCGAGCTTGATGTAATGTTCCGAGGCATTGTTGAGACAACGCTCGGCTCTAGTCAGGTCGCCTTGATCGAGAAAGCACTTGCCGAGTTGGCTGTAGGTCACCGCCAACCCTTCTTCGTTTCCGACAATCCGATGAGAGTCGAGCGCTTGCATGAACGACGTGACAGCCTGCTCCCATTTCCCTTCGCGGGCTTCTTGGAGTGCCAGGTTGTTGTAGAGAATGCCGAGCGCACGATCATCTTTGAGGTCGCGCAGCAAATCCAGCGCTTCAAGGTAGTAGGGGCGGGCTTTTTCAGGATGGCCGGCGCCGATGTAAAGATTACCAAGATTCACCAACGTATGAGCGATGGCATTCTGATTCGGTTCTATCCGCTGGATCTGCAGAACTTCCCTATAACAGCTCTCTGCCTGATCCAGATCGCCCAATAGCGCGCAGACGTTGCCAAGATTCCCCAGCGAATTGGAGAGCGCGCCTTGGTCATTGACCAGGCGATCGTCCGTGACGGCTTGTTCACAGGCAGCTTTGGCCTGCGCCAGTTGACCTCGGTGGAGAAAAATGCGCGCGCTATGTTTGTCTGCTTCTGACATCTTTTCATGAAGCGCCGTTCGTATCTCGTCTGACGAGGAACGCTTCACGTTTCACGAGATACGCGTTGCGCTAGTCTCCGCCCTTCGGTGTATCCTTTCTAAATTCGACCTGAATCTCATCTTCCTCGTCCACGCCAAGTCCTGCACGAAATGATTCCAGGAGTTCGGTCACGTAGTCGATGTGTATCCGATTTTTTCCTTCACGTGAAGCGAGGTAGGACTCAGAGAGCCTTATCCCGGTATGAAAGTGCTCGGCGATCGTTTCCTCCGTCACCTGCTGCCAGGTAATGTAGATGCAGAAGGCATTATACGAGTGGGCCTTCGGATAGCGGGCCGCGAGGGAGAGCAATCCTTCATAAGCCTCCCGCGCCGTCAATCCTGCGTTGGCAGAGAACGCGCCTTCGAGTTCTAGGACTCTATCCCAGTCAGAACCGAGTTCAAGCTCTGCTTCTTGAAGCGCCGCCCGCGCGGCAAGGGCTGCGTCAAATTGCATCATTCATCTCCCAATTCAACCGGGAGCCTCTCGTGTCTTGCCTTCATCCTACACCAAACCACCGCAAGTCGAGGTGCCCGTTGTCCATGCCATCGATCGTGTGCTGCAATTGAAGAACAGGGGCGACGCTCTCAACAATCGCACGTGCACGATGAATGAGTTCGCCGCGATCGTCGCCTCGTAGCCAGCACCATAACGGTACTGACGTGCCTAACCTATTTCGTCATACTGTGTCGTGGGACCGATTACAGGATACTCGGGTAGGGAAAAGCAGGTCAATAAGGCGAAGTAGCACCGATAGTCCTTTTCCAAGGCAACCCGTTAGGCTGAAGCTATTTAAGAATGTAGTTTCGGAAAATCGTGCGGGGGAACTTCATTTCCTTTCAGCGATAAGCCTAAATCTTGTCCAGCCCGAGATTGAGACCATGGACTAACCCATCAGCGTTAAACACCAGTTGGAGTATAACTCTCAGCCAGTCGACTCTTGTTCGCGGTAGATAGCGTTGCCCCTCCATAACTTGGGTTTCCAAGAGCGGTGGTTTATGCCGATAGTAGGTCCCAATATAGTCCTATGGCCGCGTTTACTTTCCTTCATTTGGCTCTGTAGACTGCAGTCATCCTTATTATGAGTACCAAGAAGCCAAATACCGCTTTGCCAACTGAGCCTGTCTCGACCGATCTCGTCGATAGGGTCATCCTCTATCACGTCAGGACGAAGCATCATTTCAACCGCTACGCTCGCGCACTTGGATATCTGGATTGGACCAATCAGCCTGATCCGTTTCGACGGTTCGAGGGCGCGCAGCTGATTCCACTCCCCATACTGAAGCCGGATGAGGCACCGTTGTCACCTCCCTATGATGCGATTTATCAAAAGGAACGTATCGCCTGTCAGACTCTCAGCTTGCAATCCCTCTCGAGATTCTTTGAACTCGCCCTTGCACTGTCCGCGTGGAAAAAATCTGGAGAGTCGGAATGGGCGTTGCGGATTAATCCATCGTCAGGCAATTTGCATCCGACCGAAGGCTATCTTGTCATGCCGCAATCCGACGGACTCAATCTCAAGCCTGGTCTCTATCACTACGCGCCGAAGGAACATGGCCTGGAGTTTCGGGCGGAGTTTCCCGCCGAGCAAATCATTCGTTTGTTGGCTCCATTTCCTCCTGGCGCATTTCTCTTCGGACTGACCTCGGTACATTGGCGGGAAGCCTGGAAGTATGGCGAACGGGCATTCCGTTACTGCAACCACGATGTCGGTCATGCGATTGGATCAGCGAGAATCGCCACGGCCACGTTGGGCTGGAGTATGGCGCTGTTGGACGGAGTAGACCATAATACCGTCGCGCTCCTCCTGGGAGCCAGCCGCACAGAGGACTTTGCAGCTGTAGAGCCGGAACATCCAGACTGCCTGGCAGTGATATGGCCTCTCTCGGATGTGAGGGGTGAGGGGTTAAGGGTAGGGGGCAGTAAGGCTGAGATTCCGTTGTTCCTCGATGCAGCGTTGGTCAAGGATCTATCGAACGCCACGTGGTATGGGAAAGCGAATCGACTAAGTCAGGACCACGGGGTGCACTGGGACATTATCGATGAGGCGGCCGCCGCCTCGTGCAAGACACAGGCTGAGAAGTCGACAGTTTCGTTGGGGACTGCACTCTATCAGACACCCCCTCGCCCCTTACCCGTTACCCCTCACCCGCCTTTGGCGGGCCAGCTCATCAGACAGCGGCGGAGCGCGGTATCATTCGATGGCAAGACATCAATCTCAAAATCGACGTTTTTTCGCATGATGCAGCTGGTGATGCCCCGTTCGGATCGGCCGCAATTGGATCGACCGATACCTTGGGATGTCTGGCCTTACGAGCCGGCAATTCATGCAATGCTCTTTGTCCATCGTGTCGAGGGTCTCACGCCGGGGCTCTATTTTCTAGTCCGTGACCCACAGAAGCTGTCGTACATCCAGAACTGCATGAATGCAGAGCTGACATGGGCTCCGGCCCCCGGTTGTCCGGAGGATCTCCCTCTCTACTGGTTACTTGAAGGCGACGCCAAGAAATTAGCCGCCCAGGTGAGCTGTCACCAAGATATTGCAGGGGACAGCGCCTTCTCATTAGGGATGCTGGCTGAGTTCGAAGGGCACTTGAGGGAAAGGGGGGCTTGGTGGTACCCACGTCTATTCTGGGAGGCAGGCCTGCTGGGGCAAGTGCTCTACCTAGAAGCGGAAGCTGCTGGGGTGCGGGCTACCGGGATCGGCTGTTTTTTTGACGACCCAGTCCATGAGATTGTAGGGATCAAGGAACGTTCGTTTCAATCGCTCTATCACTTTACGGTAGGCGGACCGGTCGAGGATGGAAGATTGATGACGCTTCCGCCTTATCATCATCTGAATCGATGATACCGCGCGATCGCACCGACACAATTAGCCTGGAGTTTTAACTTTCATGTTTAAGATAAAGAAAAAAACGGGTAAACCGAAGCCTGTAATCCTCTATAACATCATTGAGGACTACTCGGAGTTCGACGCACCAGGGAATGTCACGGTGTGCGCCATGACGCACACAGAAGACCTACCTGCACATGCCAAGGTGCTTTCCGAAAGCTACGATATCCCGCTAGAGACGATGACGACCCTCCTGATTGAGGGCGGGGTCTATGTGTATCCCAAAGTCGACGGGGTGCTGACACGTGGACTATTTGCCTGCCGAATTGATCCGACTGGAGAGGCTCCGAAACAGACCTGGGCCTTAGACCTCATGCAGTTTGCCGAGGCGGAGCAATTGGCCCAGGCCCGAGGGATGACGCTTGAAGAAGTAGCGGCGCTTGTCTTTCACTGGACATTGCCGGAAGAGTTGAGGACAAAACTTGAGCAGAAGAATCTTGGCATCGACTACCGCACACTAGACCGTGCCGTTGCCAAAGGCGGCGATATCAAGTACATCGACTTCAGGAAGGATTGGTCCCCTCATTTCAAGCGGCTCTGTATCATGCCGGATGGTCGATTAGTGGAGACAGGAGGATTGGAGGAGTTTGCCCTGCTCCATGGCATTACATCAGCGCAAGCCAAAACCCTGGTTCAACAGGGTGGCACACTGGAAGTGAACGGTGAGCTCCTGGCCTGTCAGATCGTAAATGGCCAGCCGGCAGTGGCGCGGTTCAGTGCACACAACTATGAAGAGGCTAAGAAGTTGGCGGCGGCGAAGCGGGTGCATCTGATGGATGCGTTGAGCGAAGTGGCTTACGACGATCCGGTGATGATGCGCTCATTGACCAGGAAAGGACTCAGCGGCGACTGATGAGTCATTGAGGTCTCTCCGGTCGCACTGATGGACGCCATTTGGAGACTGTCCGGCCGCCGGTGGTCCCTAGTAGGGGCCCACTACTTGGCGAGCTCTTCGTTGACAGCTTGGATAAGTTGATCGAGATTGAAAGGTTTTTCGAAAACACGACAAGCGCCAAAAAGTTTTGCCACATCGAGAAAGTTTCGGTCGGCTTGGGCACCAGTCATGGCGATGACCTTCGCGTCGAGATATTCTTTCGTCAGCTGTAAGGTGGCTTCGAGGCCGTCGGTTCCCGGCATCAGTATATCCATAAGGACCAGATCTACTTTGTTCTGCTGGTAGAGAGTTAAGCCCTCCCGACCATCCCGGGCTTCGAGCACCCGGTGGTTGGCCCGTTCAAGAACTTCCCTCAGGAGGTTCCGGATCGATTCTTCGTCGTCGATTATAAGGATCGTGGCCATAGCATAAATTATCCTGTAATTTTTCAATCTTACCTATGTTGGGTTCTTCTGTCTAGCGAGAAGTTGATCGGAGGAGATGGTAATCACCTGGAGCCCGCGCAACAACTTGTATATAATGCACGTTCATTTCTTTTGGAAGCGCATAGATCCACATGGCCACCGCCAAGACTGAGTACCGGCAACAACTCCGCACCCTGGCTGAACTGATGCTCGCCGTGTCAGGCGAATCAGTCACTGTCATGAAGAAGACTGCCCCTGCGCAGGCATTGAGACTCAAGCGCCAGGACGAATGGGGTCTCTATTTGGAATTCATCAAGATCTTGTTCAATCTGACGGACCGAGCCTCTGTGCTGTACCTGCCGCTCCAAGAGCAGCCTCAGTTCATGGACAATCTCGAGGACGCCGTCACGCTTCAATTGAAGAACGTCCTCGAACCGGCATTCGGTTCCGGCGCCGACCAAATGGAAATCATGCTCACCATCGGTGCGGCGGTGGCGGAAAGCCGGCAACTCTATGAGCGATACCGATTCCTTGTCACCGAAAACAATTCAATGAAAGAAGAGATGTTGAAAGATTTTGGCGAGCGAGTCGCCAACGCGATCGGCATCGCGGGTAACGCAGAGATATCCTTCGCCGCAACGCTCTGTGCGAGCGCTGCAATTCCAGCTATCATAGCCATCTTGGCCGGAGACTCTCCCCCAGTCACTGCGGCCGGTACAACTACCCCCGTGGCACCAGTTACAATGTCCACACCGCCATCGTCCACTGCGACGCCAAAGCCCCTCACTCCGACGGGAACTGAAATCAAGTTGGTGAGTGTGATGTCGACCGTCGCTGGAGAGGACGTGGAAACTCGGTGGGGACTGCATCCTCGATTTCGCCAAGACCTTTCTCCGGAGGACATGCAACAAGTCGCCACGCTGATGAACCGAGTTGCTAAAATACTTGGCGAGCGATACGCCTCCGTGGCATTCTCAGACGAATGGACTTCTTGGCATAAGGCTGGTCATGCCTGATTGCTCTCGCAGGTCGTGTCTATCTGGCCTGTCCGGTCTATTCGGTTTCACTGGTATATTCATTTAGCCTCGTTCGCCACACAAAACAGACCAGATCAACCAGACACACCCATAAAATTTTGAGGAGGTGCAGTGGATACTCCGCAGACAGCAGACACATCATTACATGCCATTCCATCAGGTCTCTCGCGTCTCAATGAATTGGCGCGGAATCTTTGGTGGAGTTGGACTCCTGAAGCACGCAGGTTATTTGAACACATCGATCCAACCCTCTGGGTACTAACCCACCATAATCCCGTTGAACTACTGGCGGGCGTCAGGCCCGACCGCCTCAATCACCTCGCTGAAGATCCCTCGTATATGCGGCTGTACTCTGCCACCCTCAAGGTATTCGACGAGTACCGTCAGAACGAAGACAGTTGGTTCAAAACACAGCACAGCGATTTGAAAAATCCCACTATCGCTTATTTCTCTGCGGAATTTGGCCTGCACAGATCTATTCCCATTTACAGCGGCGGCTTGGGCATTCTCGCTGGAGACCATTGCAAGGAAGCCAGCGATCTCGGTGTGCCGCTGGTGGGAGTAGGATTCATGTACCCGCAAGGATATTTCCGGCAGCGGATCACGCCGGAAGGATGGCAGGAAGCAGCCTACGCACCCTTCAACCGAGCGGAATCGCCGGTTCACCCAGCTCTCACTCCATCAGGAGAAGCATGCAGAATCACGGTCGAGATCGGAAACAGGGTCGTAGCTGCAACGGTTTGGAAAATGCTCGTCGGATTGGTCCCCCTCTATCTCATCGACACAGATGTCCCCGAGAACAGTCCTGAGAATAGGGCCCTCTCGGCTCGACTCTATGGCGGCGATCAGGAGACGCGCCTTTGTCAGGAGTTTCTGTTGGGTATCGGCGGTGTCCGTATGCTTCGTGTCCTGGGCATCGCACCGACGGTCTGGCATGCCAATGAGGGCCACTCTGCCTTCCTCACTTTGGAGCGCATTCGCGAATTAGTTCAGAAGGGGTCGACGCACGCGGACGCCTGCGAGACCATCCGCCGGAGCACAGTCTTTACAACCCATACACCGGTACCGGCCGGTCATGACGTCTTCCCCCATCATCTCATGGACCGATACTTTTCAGGCTATTGGGAAAAGTTAGGCCTCTCGCGAGAAGACTTCCTCCGTCTGGGAGATACCCCCGAATCTCACTCACAAGGTTTCAACATGACGGCGCTCGCCATCCGGATGGCTTCCCATGTGAACGGAGTCAGTCGTGAACATGGGCAGGTTTCACGACTGATGTGGCACCATATGTGGCCCGGCCTCCCGATCGAGCAGGTACCGATCCGAAGCGTGACCAACGGCATACATGCCCCAACCTGGATTGCACCGGAACTCAACCAGCTCTATGCCAAGTACCTCGGCCCCGAATGGATGGAGAAATGCGACGACACGGCGATGTGGCAACGGGTACTGGATATCCCAGACCAGGAACTCTGGGCCGTACGCCAAACCATGAAACGGAAACTCATGAGCTTCATCCGAGAACGAGCCAGAAGCGGCTGGATACAGGGACACCTCCAAGCCTCGCAGGTCTTATCGCGAGGCACACTGCTCGACCCCGAAGCGCTTACCATCGGTTTCGCTAGGCGCTTTGCCACATACAAGCGAGCGACCTTATTGTTCCGCGACCTCGAACGGCTCAAACAGCTACTCCATAACCAGTGGCGTCCCGTCCAATTGATCTTCGCCGGCAAGGCCCATCCAGCGGATGAGCCTGGCCGCTATTTCATTCATGAAGTGCTGAGTTTTTGCGACGACCATAAGCTGGGCGGCCACGTGGCATTTCTCGAAAACTACGATATGCATATGGCGAAGTTCCTTGTCCAAGGGGTCGACATTTGGCTCAACACCCCGCGATTTCCCTTGGAGGCGAGCGGGACGAGCGGGCAAAAAGCTGCACTAAACGGCGTCGTCAACCTCAGCGTTCTCGATGGATGGTGGAAAGAAGGCTACAATGGAGCCAACGGATGGGGCATTGAGCCCCTAGCCGGAAACCAGGACCTTCAGACCCAGGACGAGCATGACGCACAGCAGCTCTATCGCATATTGGAGCAAGAGGCCATTCGACTCTACTATCAACGAGATCTGGACGGGATACCCCGCGGTTGGTTGCAGCTCGTGAAGGAAAGTCTGCGGACCAATGCTCCCCGTTTCTGCACCAAACGGATGGTCAAGGAATACGTCGACAATCTGTACGCGCCAGCCATGGTCCGTGCACCCTCGACATGGTAAACAACCGTCGGTCCGATTTTTTCAAGATAAGCAGTCGCTGCACCGTCACCGCATATCTCCAGACGCTCCTGCTGTTCACCGTCTGGACGATTGTCGTAAGCCTGCCCCTTGTTGACGCGGGCACGCCAACAACGCCGACCGGCCCAGCCCTCGAACGTGAGGCCAGAGACGCGTTTAACCACGCCGAATACAACCAGGTCCTGAAGCTCTGGCAATCGCTTCCACCAGAGACCGCCTCATCGAAACCGCTTGTTCACCTCGCGTTTCAGAGTTCCCTCAAGCTTGGGAGGCCAGAGGAAGCCCTCACGTTCTATCAACGGCTCGTCCCGACAGATCGACCGGACGATCCGGCTCTCCTGCGACCTTTAGCGCTCGGTTTCCTGACCAGCCATGTCCGCGACCAACAGGAGTATGTGCGGGTCGAGGCCTATACGACGCTGGCTGAACTCGGCCTTGCTGAAACACAGGCGGTCCTGGAAGACGGGCTGTTCGATGGCTCGGTCCTGGTGCGGACTCGTGCCGCAGATGCCATCGGCAAAGCCGGACTTGCAGGAAAGTCCGGCCCCTTGCGACGGGCCCTGAACGACGCGATGCCGGCCGTACGAATTGCCGCAATGAACGCGCTCAGTGAAGCCAACGTCACCGACATCATGCCCTACCTCATCGAAGTCGCTAGAACGGACGACGGACCGGAATCCGTGTTTGCCTCTGCCGCACTATATCGGCTTGGCAAACAGGACATGCTGATCGACATCACCGGAGCAGCAACACTTCCAGACCCCGACGTCCGCATGGCCGCCTTGGGGATATTGGGGCGACTGAAGCGAGCATCAAGTCTGTCGGTCCTGAGCCAAGCCGTGTACGACCCTGAACCGTCTGTTCGGGCATTCGCCGCCGGGGCATTGGGAGACTTTGGACACACCGGTGGCGTCGGGCCGTTGACCCATGCCCTGGGGGACGAAAACGCCCGCGTACGTGCTGTGGCGGCCACAAGTCTTGGGCGACTGGGGATTCGCGAGAATCACCCGTTACTGCGAGCTCTCACGCGCGATGCCAGCATGCAGGTACGGGCCAGCGCGGTGGAAGGACTCCTTCGGCTGGGCGACGTATCAGCCGTTGCGCTCGCTGCGGACTTGGCGAAACACCCAGACCCTTCGATCCGAGCTGCAGCGGCCCACACGCTCTCGGCCACATCCGACAAGCAAGCGGTGACAATTCTAGAGACGCTCCTGCAAGATCAGCAGCCACAACCTCGACTCGCTGCGGTGAAGGCATTGGGGAAGAGTGGCGCACCGGTGACGGCGTTACTCAAAAAAGGATTACAAGATACAGACGTTGCCATTCGTCTTGCAGCTGCGGGCAGTCTACTCCAACATCTCCGCCGCCCCACAAGCGCTTCCAAAGCCCGTTAGCAGGCTGTTGATCGCGTCCGCCAGCACCGTGGAGGGGATAAGGCTGAGAAAACAAGACTCTGATCGACGCTTAACCTTAACCTCGACCTCAGCCTTCTTTAACCACTACTGGCTGTCTGAACAGCCTTCGGGGTGATGATTGAACTATTCTGTGAGTGTCTGGGCCTCACATTTCTGTCATACTTAAGTCGTTTGCACCGCCATGCAGCTGAAAGGAGCGCGTGATGTGGAAACTACTCGTAATTCTTGCGCTTGTCGCCCTGTCGTTTGGCCTAGGATTTTATTTCGGCCAACGTCCGGTCGGTACACTGCAAGAAACCGTCTCGGGCCTCCAACATTCGCTCAAAGACACATCGCGCAATATCATCGATACTACAATGGGAATCGAGCAAGACTTGCGCAGGAGGCAGGGACTGATCGACAGCAAGTCACGGGTGGTACAGGCAAAATCAGAACTGTTCGATAAGAACTTTGGGGAGGCAGCCAAACAATTGGGTGAGGCGGCCGAGACACTGGAGAAGGTGGTGAAAGGTGCGAAGCAGGACGAGTCGATTCTCCCCCTACGGACGCTCGCCGGAACGCTTCAGGAAGTGCGGTTGGAATTGTCGATGGGAAAACCGGTGTCGATGAAGAAACTCGATGACATCCAGCGAGAAGTTGACCGGCAGCTGAATAAATGAGGGTCGATGGTTTGTTTAGTTGGCCTTGGTGATTTGGGTCATCTTGTTCAACCAGACTAACGAAACAAACCAGAAAAACCATCTAACCCTAGGCGTTCGCGGACTGTTTCCTCCATTTCGCCAGGATCCTCTCGACCCGCATCCGCACCACCATATCTGGATCCTTCATCAACGGCTTGATGGCTTCGCGGGCCCGCTCATCACCGATAGCCTCGAGCGCTGCAGCGGCCGTCAGCCGTGTAAACCAATCGCCATCAGCGAGCATCTCGATGAGAGGGTCGATCGCTTCAGCCTCCTTGATCCGTCCTAAGGCCAATACCGCTTGCTTCCGAACATTTTCGTCTTTGTCTTTCAGCGCCTTGATCAATCGCGATAACGCCGGTTGACCGAGCTCAACTAACGCGTTGACCGCATCGTCCTTGAACTCGTCGTTGCGTAACTGCAGCATAAGAGGATCTAGAACACGCTCGTCGCGAATCTTCCCTAATGCGGCAATGGCGTACTTGCGAACGTCCCAATCCCTGAGCAGCTTGATCAACAGTTCGACGGCAGGAGAACCGATCTGTCCCAACCCTTCGATTGCAACTTCCCGAACTTGCCAGTCGCCGTCGCGCAAGGCACGGCACAGAGGTTCCACACAACGATCATCGCCCATCTCTCCAAGCGTGATGGCTGCCTCGCGACGGACTACCCAATCGGGGTCCTTGAGCAAATCGATTTGGATCTCAATCTCATCCTTAACCTTCTCCTCTTCAAGAACGACCGGCTCGACCGGCTCCGCTGCCGGTTCAACTCGTACCGCCTGCCTTCCGGTAAAATCGGCCGCCACCTGGTCAGTCAATTCATCGGTCACCGACTCTGTAGGGTCAGGGTTCGGCCGTTCTTCTTTGTGTTGGAGTTGTTCCATCAGCATGACCTGGATGCTTCACCCGCCCGTCGGCTGTCCCGACAGGCGAACTACTTCTTGGCTTCAGAAGCCGACGTTTTCTTACTTGCAGAATTTTTCTTGCGCAGCGCCAAGGCACGTCGTTTCCGCTGCGTCCGTTTCAGCCGTTTCTTGAGAGAACGAAGGGCTTCATCCTCTTTAGATCCATTCTGATCGGATCCTCTAGCCGTGATCTTCTTTTTCAGCTTAGTTTCGTCCGATTCACCTGCCGTGTTTTTCGCCATCCGGATACGGGCCTCCCTACATACCTGATTGATCGAACTTGTCTTTCAGTTCCCAGGGGAATGGGGCAGTTTAGTGGAGCGCTTCACAGCCTGTCAACATAAGCTCATGCCCTAAATCCAGAGATAGACATTCCACCTAGCGCGTGACAATCGTGGACTGGCTTATTTTGACGCCGGACTCCCTTGTTTCATAGAGGTTCGCATCCTGCCAGTCTGTATCCCTCTGATGTGATTATAGTATTTCCCTGGGAGGGCTTGCTTCGGTTCCGGCAAATTTCGAACTATATGCTATGCTTCTCTTAGCAAAGACACTGAGACCACGGCTAAAGGGTAATACAATGTGGCTTCGCTATGGATCCGGGCTCTTGCTGACGGGGATTCTATGGGGATGTGCGATGGTGACTAGCGCACCACCGCCGTCGGCTCCTGCGCCATTATTTCAAGCCGATGCGACCGACACAGCCATCTTGCAAGCCGTGCGCCGAGAGCAAGAAATGCTCCTGAGCACCTGTGCGCAGCAACAATCCTGTGATCAGGTGCATTTTACACGTGCAATGGTCTCGTTATTCCACAATAGAGAGGAGGCTACGACCTCCTTCCAGCAGACAATTGCCGTCTCGCCGAATGGTCCATTTGCAGACCCAAGCGCGCTCTGGATTCGATTTCTTGCCAACCAGAGTGTCTACCCCGCTTTAACCGACGAACCCACTAGAGCGTTACTGGAGGTGATGAAGGGGACTGTGCGCGCATGGCTGGGACGGCAGCGTGCGGCAGTGGGAAATGCCAAAAATACGGCCACTGAAACTTTCAAAAGCCTGGACCCGTCAGTACACAATCTTCAGTTGCAGATTCGTACCCGCGATAAGCGTATCGCGGAATTGACGGATCAGCTCGATGCCCTAAAGCAGATCGACTTGGACTCACGTGGGGCCAGCAAGCTGACTCAGCCAAGGAAGTCACCCAAGTAATCACCGCCGGATAACATCCATTCCTGACAGCATTGCCAGGTTGCTGCCCACTCTCCAAATCAACAGGTTGTCGGACTCTCTCCCCAGAACGCATACCTTCCACCCCTCCGAATGACAGAGTTCTTTCTCCCATGCTACAGTTCCGTAAGCAGACCGAGGCCAAGACATACCTCCCTGCTCATGCTGATTTTCAATCTTTGCTCTACGTTCTAAAACGCTGAACTCTAAGGTCGCACCATGACCTCAGATATTCGCCCGGACAACCATCTCTAACGTATTTACCATGCGGCTCTTGGTCCTCTCGCATATTGCCGACTGGGACTTTGGACCACACGTGAAAGCGTATGGACATGAGATCGTAGCCTGGGTGCGCACCACATGGGAGCGGGGCGAGATGTATAGCCAGGGTTCTCAGACGGTCAGGAATATTGCCAGAACGCTCTTCGCCCTACCCAAACCGATCCGGGCAATTCAACCAAAGTTCGATACCTGGACATGGCTTGAAAGGGAGAAGATCAAGCGCATCCCCTGTCCCAACATCAATGCGCCACAGTTTGTTGAATATGTAAGAAGTTTGAACATCGATCTGATCGTGGTCTGTGTCTTCCCACAGATTTTAAAGGCGGCCATTCTTCACACTCCCCGGCTCGGCGTTATCAATTGTCATCCCTCACTCCTTCCTCGTTATGCAGGACCCCAGCCGGAATTTTGGATACTCAAGAATGGGGAGCGGATTTCAGGAGTGACCGTTCATGTGATGACGGAGGGCATCGATGCGGGGGATATTGTCGCCCAACAAGAACTGATTGTCGGGGAGACCGAGAATATTGGACAATTGTCACAGCGGCAACACCATGCAGCAGCGACTCTGCTGACAAACGTCGTTAATGCCTTTGCGCAAGGAACAGTTGACCGCAAGCCGCAAAATATCGCGGAACGCACCTATTTTGGGAAGAGGACGGCGGCCGACACCATGATCGATTGGACCGGGTCGGCAGCGCAAATACTCAATCTATTGCGGGCGCTACAACCCTATGAACCTCTCATCGCCTACCTCAACGGTAGAACGATCAAGATTTACGAGGCGCATCATCAAGAGGGGGCTGCGTTAGGAGGAGATCCTGGGCAAATCATGGCTAAGACGTCAGGGGGACTCCTGGTACAGACTGGTAAGGGATATCTAGAAATACAGTCCTATGAAATCGTCCCGTATCACGGGTGGGTCAATTGCATTCTACAAAAGATCCTGATGCCGCCAGTCGGCTACCGTTTCGACCCTGCTCCGCAAGCAACGGGCAAACACCGAGGCCAATCTCATGAGCGCGGTATGCAAATCCGCTGAAAAGAGACTGTGAGCTATTACAACGCGCCGGTGTGTCAACGAGAGGAGCCTCCGGGGATTATCTACGGCCCCCTGGCGCGGACAGAGCTGACCGAACCAATTTATGGCAAGATGACGGCCTGCTCTGAGTAGCCGAGCCCGTTGAGAGAGGCTTCAAGGTGATCGACCATCTGCGGTGGACCGCAGAGGAAGATCACCGTCTCGGAATTGGGAGGGGGAAGATGCCTGCGAAGGATGTCATCCGTAATCCGCCCAATACCTTGCGACCATCCCAGAGGAGGCTGTTCGAGAACGTGGTAGCAGTGAAAGTTTGAATGTTCGTGCACACTCCGATCCCACTCCTTACGGAAAATAATGTCCGCCTCGGTCTTGTTCGCGAAGACCAGGAACAACTCAGCATCCAAGCGCTGCGCGAGAATCCAGCGAATAATCGAGAGCATCGGTGTGATCCCGGTGCCGCCGGCCACGAACCCCACTTTCTTCGCCATGCCATCGACCCAATGGCCGCCCTGGTTCGGCCCGCTCATCAGTACGGTGTCTCCGATCTCTCGGTCATGTAGGTACTTCGAAACCAAACCGGTTTCATAGCGTTTTACGGTCAGATCGAAGTAGCTCATGGCCCCCGGCATCGACGACGGGGTATAGGGACGTTTCACCGCTTTCCCATTGATGGTAGCATGGATATATAGATAATCACCCGGTAGCATGTCCAACGTCGCTTGAGCAGGCAAGCCAAAGCGGAACGTCTTCGTGTCGTGGGTGTCGTGAGTGATGGCCGTGAGCTGGTAGGAGGTCGGCTCTTTGGTTTTGATGCGCGTGACTGCTTCCATTATCATACCTCCATTGCCCAATCATACAATCACGGCATAATAGCCGCAACAGGCGTGGTCACCTGCGAAAACGGAATGCCGCACAATGAAGCAGCGCGACGGAGAGGGAACAATTGCCGACGCGCAAACACGATGTTGTTTCTGTCGTTTGGCTTGTTTCCCGAGCTGAACCAGTACTCCCCTGGTTGCCCCAGCTCAGGACGATGTTCATCGGCTGATCACTGTAACCTGGCTTCTGTCAACCCTTCAGCACCCGTTGACCACGACTGCGTATCGGCGTAGCATGTTTTGGTGACGTTCCAGTGACGGTGGCGCTGCCATTTCCGCACGCTTCTCCCCGTCATCCCGCGCGCTGGATTTTGCCGCAGCCCCCTTCACTTGTGCGCCGGACTGTTTAGCATAATGCATCACCGCCAGGATGCGGATCCTCTGGAATGACGGCCTCCATGGTGACTGTCAGACACCAAGTCTTCCCCCCCTTCTTGATACCGATCCTTGTGCCGCCTGCCTGTTCCTTGCTTGCGCCGAATTTCATTCATCCTGGTAAAGCTCCATCATTTTCGGTGGCTATGGCTACGTCTAGAGCCGCACACGGAAGGAGGTCCCATCGAAGATTGCAGTGAACGTCCTAACCTTAGGGGAGGATCTGATCATGACTTTGCATACACCAGTCACAGATCGTATTCTCGGCCAAGTCCAACGCACACACGGGTGCGATCTGGATACATTGACAAAGAGTCTTTCCGACCTATCCTGGGGCCAGGTTTTTCTTGAAGTCGATCGGCTGAGCCGGGAAGGACAGGTGCAGGTGACTCGCGACACAGGAGGTCGCTACATGATCCAACTGCCGAACCATAACAGAGCGTTCGCAAGCCACTGATCCTTAACGGTGTACGTCCGATTGAGTCTCATAAGCGGATCTTGCGGAGCATATTTCGTATCTCGTTCAAGCTCTGACCCAAAGAAGGGACGAGCGACGAGAAGGAGAGGGGTGTATGCGTTCCGCAAACAGGGGAGTGAGCAGTCCGCCTCACAACTTTCATCTTTATCTCCACTCTCTCGCCCCGTAGCCTTCCTCCTACCTATGGATCAGCACGATTGCCGCTTCAAGCCGGGCACCCTGCACTCGGCTTCGCCGGAGTCTTGCTGGTGAAGGATACCGCGCAACTTGTCATCCTACAGAAACATGGCCCATGACGGCGCTTTAGCGCGTGGGGTTGCCGTGGAAGGCCTGACACGTCGTTCGTGAAGCGTAAAACGTATTTCATGATTCAGGAAGACCACCGCCTGCGGGCAACGAGGTCCGCGAATTAAATTGCTCCTCGTGCTGGTTCTTGCCTGGAGCGGCTTCCGACATCAGATGGAGAACCTCCGTCACGGCCAGCCCTTGGTCTCGCCGTGAGGCACCAGAGCGCAGGAGCTTGTCGCCCAGGCCGACCGCCAGATTGTGGTAGATGATGATGCCGATGTCGGGGCGGCGGCGAATGAGATCGGCCAGATCGCGCTGGAGTAGTTCGGCCACCTCTACGTATTCCTCCGCGGTTGCCGTGGCGGAATGGGGTCTGGCCGAGAGGAGCGAGACTTCGCCACACGTTTCCCCAGCGCGGACGGTACCGACGGTGGCCGGAGGGGTTCCGCAACTGATGGCAACATGCCCCTGCAGCAGAATGTGGAGACGGTCGGCCGGATCGTGTTGCACGAAGAGGCGCTCGCCGGCCCGCACTTCCCGCACTGTGCAGACTCCGGCGAGCCTGGCCGCCTGCTCGCTGTTCATCCCATGAAACAACGGAATCTCCTTGATCGCTTGCGCCATACGCGGCGCAATGACGCAGGTGGAAAAGCCGCGCAGGACAACGTCGGCGACAGCCTGCACCGGTTCCATCAGCGCGAGCGCCCCCAGGTCTTGCAACTTGTTCAACCGCACCATCTTTATGATGTCTAACCGTTCCACTTGATAGAAGACCATGGCCGGCACATAGCTGACCGGAAGAAAATTCAGTTCCAGGAGTGTTCGCTGCATCCGAGGGGCATAGGCGCTGACGTCGATCTCGATGTATTCAACCCCCATCTCCTCCCGACACTTCCGTTCCAGCTCGGAGAGAAGAAACCGCACGACATCGTCGGCCAGGGCGATCAACTCGAACACACGGACCGTATGTTCGACCGGATCCATCGTGTAGCCGACAGCCCCGACGATGTGGCCGCCTGACCGGGCTAAGAAGTAACTGGTTTGCCGCGCATGCAGTTTAAAGAATCCATAATCCAGGCGCATGGGGCCGAAGATTTCCCGGTTGCGAACACGCCCCCGTTCAATACGCAGCAACGCTGGATAGCCTTCGGCCTGCAGCTGTTCGATGGTGTAATCCCCCCCGGTGGGATACGGTGCAGAATCTTCGTCGACGATGAAATCCGGCAAAAGGGGCCGCTGGCTCATCACGAGATTGGCTAAGGCATAGGCCTCAGGAATAATCCGTGGATTGTTGCGGCGCAAGGCCAGCGCGTCGCCGAAATACCGGGCCAACAGCGCAAAGCTTTCGCGGTGTCTGAAAAAATGCTTCAGCGGCAAAAAGCCGACGGGGATGAACCCTTGCGAGAGGCTGATCCGTTGGGCATAGGGATGCACGGTACGCGCGACAACCAGGCCGACGTGCAAGCGGTTGTGAATGGCTTAGAGCCGCTTGTCCATGAGCAGCTTGCCAACCTCCAATCGGCGATAGTCCGGGTGGACGGCGAGGCGGCCGAACTCTCCGACGAGATCTGAATGGGCCCCGAAGTCGAAGAGCACGGATGCCGTGCCTATTACCCGGCCTGTATCGACCTCTTCGGCAACGAGAATCAGCGCGTCGTCGGTGAAGACCGAGCGCTTCAACCAAAGTTCGTCGTAGACCTCATGATGGGGATAGTCGGCGCCATACACCGCGAGAAAGATCTCGCGGATCTGGCCGACATCTTTTTCTCGTGCTTCTCTGATCCGAATCATGACAGCCCTGTATGCATAGTCAGGAACTGGGGATTTGCTCGCTGAGTCGCTGACCGGCAATCTTGGCAATCGCGTGATAATAGGCCACTCCAACGGCCAGTGCCTCTTCGGCAAAATCGAATTTACTGGAGTGTGCGGGGAAGCCTTCCTTGCCCGGAACCTGACTCCCGAATCGAACATAGGCGCCAGGAATGCGTTCCATGTAGTAGCTGAAATCCTCCGCCCCCATATTGGCCGTCTTAAGCGGCAACACATTGGCCTCCCCCACCGCCGCAGCTGCTGCCCGGTGCGCCAGACCGGCCATCTCTGGCACATTGATCAATGGCGGCGTACCTTCATTCACAGTGACCTGGATCTTGGCGCCATGCAGCTGGGCGATCGATTCGGCAATACGGCGGACAGAGGCAAGGAGTTGTTGTCGGACAGCAGGATCCTGGGCACGGACCGTCCCCTCCAACCTCGCCTGTCCTGCAATAACGTTCGGCGCAGTCCCCGCGTGGAACTGACCCACGGAGACGACCGACGGGCGCGCCGGATCGATCTCACGCGAGACAATCGTTTGCAACGCCATGATCATGAGACTCCCAACCACGACGGCGTCGATGCTTTCATGGGGGCGTGCTCCGTGTGCGCCCTGTCCGATAATCTCGATCGTGAAATTATCCGACGAAGCATTGACGGCGCCTTCGGTCACAACGATGGCTCCAGGGTGGTAGTGGCGGTCGAGATGGCCGCCGAAAATCATGCCGGCTCCTTCCAGCGCCCCCGCCTCAATCATGGCCAGCGCACCGGTACCTTTTTCCTCTGCCGGCTGAAAAATCAATCGCACAGGGGCCGGCAGGTCTTCCTCTTCTGAGAGAAGCGCCGCCGCACCCAACAACATCGTGGTGTGCCCATCATGGCCACAGGCATGCATGACGCCGTCGTGGACCGACGCAAATTCCAATCCGGTCTCTTCCTGAATCGGCAGTGCGTCGGTATCGGCACGCAAGACGACGCAGGGGACTCCGGCGCGTCCCGGAATATCGGCTACGACACCGTGGCCGGCGACGTGAGCCCGATACTTGATGGCCAGTCCGTCGAGAAACTTGCAAATGACGGCAGCGGTGTTTGCTTCCTGCCCGCTGAGTTCCGGATACTCGTGGAGCACGCGGCGAAGCTGAATAAGACGATGTTGTAGTGGCTCAGGAATCAACGGCATGATTGCGACTTAGACAATGAACGTACGACGGCCTGTCGGTCTACTCTTCGCCGCGTCCGGCCAGACCAGCGATCTGAAAAACTGGCCCCTTGGGAACATTGTTACCCGCCGAGGCTGCCCTCTCTCCGCTCTATTCGAAGAACTTCCTCACGCCCGCCCTGATCTGGTCCAACCCCTGGCGCAAGTCGGTTTCAAGCACATCGGCCTTGGCTTGCACCACCTCGCGCTTGGCCTTGAGTTGGTCCTTGTACAACACGAGCTTGGCGAGCAGCTCCTCTTTTTTTGACTCGAGCGTGCCTTGATGCTTAGCTTTCTCACTCTCAAACCGGTCCTTGAGTACCTCATACTCGGCTTCGAGTATGCTCGTCCGGTCCACGAGATCTTCCCACACCTTACCCGAGTCGAACGCAGCCCCTTTCAGTTTCTGCTCCGCAATGGACTCGAACTCGCTCAGAGCCTTGAGCGTCTTCGCCCTCTGCTCCTCGAATGTGTCGCGGGCGTCCGCCTTGCCGAGGGCCAATTGGACTTGAAGATGTTCGAGCTTGGCCTGCACCTCAGTCTTCGCCTGCTCTGCCATCTCCTTCGACCTCTGCACTTCGCCCTGAACCTGTTTGAGCAGATCCCGCAGCTGTTGCTTACTCTGCTCCAGCCGCTGCATGGCCTGATCCTTCGTCTGGGTCAGTTGTGCCTCAAATGCTAACGCCTGGTGCTCCAAGGCATCCAACTTCTTATCGAACGACGCTCTGAGTTCCTTAATTCTCGACATAACGCCCTCCTCTGTGTGAGACGTAATATATAGACCCGTCACCACATCGCTTGTTTTATCAACCCCAGTCAGTGTTGCCCACAACAGAGCTTGTAGCGCTCTTCGGGGATGTTATTCATGTTGAGGAACACTGCTTCCCGCTCTTCCGCACTGGCAACCTGATCGATTGCAGGATAGAGCGCCCGCTCTTCCTTCCTGTTATGGGAGCCGAGCAGGTTCAACAGCGCCTGCTCTTCTTGATCGCTATCCATATTACGATTAGCCACCTTGCGGTGAATGGCTTCAAGCTGCTGCCCAATCTGGCGATGCTCGTTTCGCATGGCGGGCGTCGGCCCGCTATCGGACATGCCGGTTATCTTTTCCCACAGAGAAAAGAGCAGATCCTCTTCCCACACGATATGGCGCTGCAAGCCGACCTTAAATTCGTTGAACGCTTGCTCAGCCTTGGGGAGATCAGACCGCTTCAATTGTTGAAAAGCCTTGAACAACTCATCCAACCTGTCATGGTCCTCCTCAAAGAATTCTCTGATGGTTTTCCCTACACTCATGATGCCTCCTTAATTCGTGCCGTCGACAAACCTATAACAGATGGCCGATCGCGTATGATCCAGAATCCAAGAACAGGAATACCCTTACCATACATCTCAATGCCGCTTATGCTGATCGTCATGATCATGGCCATGATCATGACCCTGATCGACACCCGCTTGCTTTCCCGCCCCGACAGATTTTAGTTTGAGCGGAGTAAAACGAGCTGCATAGGCATCCTGTTCCGGCAATTTGACAAACACCACGATCACAGTCTCCGGATTGATTTGAAACTCGCCGCTGCCCACCATTGTATTATTCTGTGAAGGCTCCAGCATGATTTGTATTTTGCTGCCGGCCTTACCCTGTTGAATGTTTGCCTTACCCTCTCCGCGGGTAGTGTTTATCTCGTTATTTGCGTGATCGGTTACATGAAGTATGAGCTGTCCATCCTTGGCAACAAGCTCCAAATGATAGGGGCCTGCCGCACGGACTTGTCCGCCATGTGCCGACGGCATCGCATCCAGAGACTCATCGGTATGCGCCCAGACAGGCTGAGATACTAACAGCGTGGCAAACAGCACAGCGACACTGAGCGATCTATTCATATTTTCTCCTCGTACTCCGTATCGGAATGACCGGAAACCTTTTAACGCCATCTTGACGCTCTCGTGACCACAACACAGAGAACGCAAGGACCTCGATTCTCAGCCGTCCTCATGCGCTCTCGGTGACTGCCGCAACTCGGCCTCCCTTACAACGATCCTCCGTTTTTTCTCCAAGAACACATTTGCCACGCTCGATGGTTTCATCAAAGGCAGCTCGCGTCTCCTTCGCCTTGCCAAGGACTTTTTCCTTGGCCTTTCTGGCATAGCTTCTCAAAGCCCTGCGGGTTTCTTCCCTCTACCTTGGTGCGAGAAGAAAACCTGCCATCACGCCAGCCACGACCCCCTAAGGCCTGTGACGGATATTTATAATGTTGGTTGTCCATCGCAATTTTTCCTTGCAGAAACGTAATCTTTTCCAATGCAAAAGCGAAGGCCGTGCCAGAAACGCTGAGCCTGGCAATTTCTAATTCCTGTGAATTAACAAGTCCATGGGGAAGCGGTTGAAGATAGGAAAGATGACCATGAGGCATTCTAGACCCTAGGATAAAAGAGTGCTGTGGCAAAAGGCAACAATCCGACAGGCCTGTAGAGTTTCATTGGCGCCTCCATGGTCTTGTATAGCAGTTCGACAAAAACCGTTCGTCGTGAGGGAAATGAGGTGTGTACAGAATAGTGATCGAAGGCCTGGAAAAATCGGAGGGTTGTTTGCGGGAATATGTCAGGGATTCTGGGATCCGAGAACGTCGCAGATGCTTCCGGATCGTTCGCCGCGATAGGCTGGCGTGACTCGGACGGAAGCTTCGAATGAACCTGCGGTCTTTGTCGTTACTGCATGATTTTGTTGCCTGTCACCCTGGCTCGAGTCGGCTTCCACTGATTGACCAGTTTCTTTGCGTTCGCGACTTCGGAGGGCCCCAATTGCTTGGCGAGTAAACCGCCCTGTCGTCCTGCCTCCTCGTCACCTTGAGCAGCGGACAGCATCAGCCACATATACGCGCGTGGTTTGTCCGCCGGTACCCCCTGGGCACCTCCGGCAAGGATCTTTCCCAGACTATGTTGCGCAGGGGCAAACCCTTTATCTGCCGCAAGCTGCCACCACCTTACGGCTTCTCGATCATCCTTCGGCACACCCGTGCCCTCCCAGTAATTGTCACCAAGTGAGTTTTGCGCAAACATATCCCCTTGCATAGCCGCCCGTCGATACCACCGAAGCGCTTCGCCTTTATCTTTGGACAGCCCGCGGCCATGGTCGTACAAGAGACCCAGGTGGAACTGCGCTTCGGCATTCCCCTGCTCGGCGCTGGCGCGTAACGCCTGCACAGCGGACAGAGCCGAACCTCCCCTGGAGGATTGTGGGGGGCCTTCCTGCGCCAGCGGGAGGGTCTGAGAGGTGACGCACGACGCCGAAAATAAGGCAATAACACAAAGTCCAATCACTCGATTTCTCATCGCCACCTCCTTCATTATCATCTACTCTGGCACCTCGTTACTCGTGAAAGCATGAATCGTCGTTCACGGTCAGGACTATAGTTCTTTGCAAGATACGATTCTCCCGAGACACGTTTCAGGGAAAGAGGGGACATTCATTTGGCCAGAGCCGTGCCATAGTAGGTCTCGACCATGACGCCGATTTCTTTTAGCATGGGAGTCGGGAGCGTACCGCCCGCGCAGACGATCACGGCGTCGTTCTTCATTTCGATCTCTTTTCCCTCGTGAATCAGTGTCACGCGGTCTGTTCCGATCTCTTTTACGTTGGCATTCAGATACACCGTGATCCTCTTTTTCTCCACGCCTTGTTTGAGCTGCTGACGATTCTTCTCTTTCGGGCGGGTAAAGATTTCATCGCCGCGACAGGAAATGGTAACCGTGGTCCCTCGCTCAGCTGCGATGGACAGAGCAGCCTCCGCCGCGCTGTCACCCCCTCCCACCACCAACACATGCATCCCACGATACTGTTCGGCGTCGATAAGGCGATAGACGACTTTCTCTTGCTCTTCGCCAGGCACACCGAGCTTGCGGGGCGTGCCACGCCGGCCAATGGCTAGAAGTACGTTCTTGGTTTTGTATCCATCCTTTGACGTCTTCACCAGGAATCCGCTTCCCGTTTTCGTGATTGCTTCCATACGCTCAGAAAAATTGATCTTGATGCTGGTTTGCTTGATTATTCCGCTCCAAAACTCGAGCAATTCCTCCTTGCTGATTTCGAACTTATTGAACTTGCCGACAATGGGCAGCGTCATGGGCGCTGTCATGGCCACTTTCCGACGCGGGTAGTGGTAGATTGCGCCGCCGAGTGAGTCTTCCTGTTCGACCGTCACGAATCGCAATCCTGACTCTTTGGCCGCCAGCGAGGCGGAAATACCGGCCGGCCCGGCGCCGACGATCACTACATCCAGCTCGCCCCCCTTGCTCTTGTTTTTCCGAATCGTCTCGATCGCTCGTTTTCCCTGATCGACTCCCTTTCGGATCAACCCCATCCCGCCCAACTCCCCGGCGATGAAGATGCCGGAGACGTTAGTTTCAAAGGTCGGTTTGACCTGAGGGATATCGATGCCGCGCTTCTCCGTCCCAAACACCAGCGTAATCGCCTCAACCGGACAGGCCGCCGCACAGGCCCCGTGGCCGATGCAGTGATCTGGTTGGACCAGCGTGGCCTTTCCCCTAATGATCCCCAGCGCCTGTTCCGGACAGGCGCTGATGCAAGCGCTTGAGCCGATACACTTGTTGGTATCGATGACGGGATGCAAACTGAGTGGCTCCGGGATGCCGGCTTTCACCGTCTCTGCTAGGCGAGCGCGATGGTGCGTGTCCTTCTTACGATGGCGGCGGTAATACAGAACCAGCGCAACGATCACCGGCAGAATATAGAGGAGCGTGATGAGATAGGATTGCGACATGCTGCCCTTTCAGTGCTAGGGTCTTTCATGATCGATGACGACGGTGATCTTATTCGCTCCCGGTCTCACCGGCTGACTCACCCCCTCCAGGTCTCCACTTTGTGGCATGGCCTGGTCGGATTTCGACAAACGGGCCACAATCATTACCGTTCCTGCGCTGGAGAGTTTTCTGGAGGGCATGGGACTCGTTGAGTCATCGAGCCGGAACATAAAGGGCATATCCTGTTTCGTAGCCCGCACGATTGAAACCGGCATGGGCGGGCCATTTATCTCGCGCGCGAATACGAACAATGTATTCATTGAGACGGCTTTCGCAGCAAGACGCGGCGCCAGATTCACAGTCCCGCTGATTGCGGCAGCCTGACTACCTGGCATCGTCGAAGATGCCACATCACTGACCGCCTTGACTATCGTCGGTTTTTCGCCGGCGAATCTCTTGGCCTCATTGATACCGGAGAGTAACTCTTGCCGAACCTCCCCCTCCGCATCTATCGGAAGGTTAGCGCTGGCCCGTTCCCAATACCTCACCGCCTGCCTGAACTCTTTGCGATCAAACGCCACAGTCCCGGCCAACATCAACGCTTTGACATGGTTCGGATCGAGCTTGAGGGCCTGCCGAATCAACCATTCAGGCTTTCCCATCAACTTTCGGCCATGCAGCACGCCGAGAGCATCGGCGTAGTCGACGAGCAGCTGAGGATCATCGGGGAGCAACTTCATGGCTTTCTCGTAAATCATCACGGCATCGTTGTGCTGGCCCATTTCGACATAGGAACGGGCGAGGAGCGCCCATCCCACGCCATCATCGGGATTCTGCTCGAGTTTTGTCTTCAGACGTTCCGACAGAGCCTCCATCCCTTCAGCAGTTTGGTGCCCGGAATCCGCGTTTCCCTGAGCCGACAACGCGGGCACAGATGGATGGATCACTGCGAGCGGATTCCCGAGTTCCCAGTACAACCCCAGACTCGCTGTTGGAATGAAAATAGCCAACAGGACCGCGACCAACAGACTGTTTACCCGCCGTCGCACCACAGCCGGCACTAGGTCCGTGCTCCCGGACTCATCGAGCAACCGTCGCTCGAGTTCACGCTGTGCCTGCTGAAACAGTTCATCGTTCAACGTGCCATTCTTACGGTCCTGCTCGAGTTCAGCAAACTGCTGCCGATAGACCGCCAGTCTGCTCTCACACTCTCCCGTTGCCATCACAGTGGTCCGCCTTAGCAATGGCCACAAGAGGAGCCCGATTATGCCTAAGGTCATAGCTGATGCGATGAGCCAGAATATGAGCGTCATGCGCCTGTAATTCCTCCCGAAAGCAGTTGAGCACCGATACGAGGGTCTCACAGACCCCTGTACCAATGGTCATATTATGCGAGCTATGAAAAGTCCCACCGCAGACCAAAGAAAAAGAATTGTCTCGACGTCGTATCCTTTTGCGTCGAACTCTCCGACTGCGTTTTCTCAAATCCCCCTGTGGCTTCGAAGGTCCAGCTGTCGAGAAAGCGATAGTTTATCCGAACCGTCGGAGTCACGCGGTACAGCTCCACGTCGAAGCTATCGGTTTGGTGATAGAGGAGGAGAAGGGTATCGAACTGCAATCGCGGTCCGAGACGAGCCAAGGAATTGAATGTAAGTGATTGACCTCGGTATGCCTGGCTCGTGACATAGCTGGCATTCGCCACGAAGGTCGTACCCTCAAACGGAAAGTTCGCCCCAATTGCTTGAGCCGAATACGTCCATATATTTCCAGTCCCGGGGAGTGCCTGTAAGGAGCATGGTGCATCCGTTATCGCATTCGGATTGAGAAAGATGGTGCTTGTTCCCGGCAAGATGACCAGACAGTTGTTAGCCGACGTCCCAGAAATCCGGTTGTAACGGACATCCCCGCCGAGTTGCCAGTTCTGGCTCACCGCGTGGAGCACTCCCGCCAGAAATAAATCGCTGGTTGCGGTGATGGCTTTTGCTTGGGCGCGAAGCGCAGATTCATTCGCCGTGTTAATGAGGTCAAGTGAGGCATTGGGGACTCCGAACAGGGCGTTGGTCGTTGTGAGATAAGGAGTTCGTCGATGATCGGCCAAGATAGTGTAGGTTGTGCCCTCTGTCACCCATGAACCATTGAGCATCGCGATATTGAGTGCGCCATAGGATATGTCATAGTCGATCAAACCGAAGGCATTCTTGCCATTTGCGGCATACCGAAGTTCCGTGCCGACTGCCCGTCGATCTACTACTCCGTTCACCATCTGATTAATGTAATAGGCATTTCCACTCCAGGCTTGCCACAGTGGCCCGATGTCCACATTCGCACCATAAAAATAGCGTTCCCCGTTCAAGCTGAAGTTGCGCGGATCATCGGGCACATAATTGGAGGTGAAATTGAATTGCCTCGGCTGCCCTCCGACCAGATTGAGGCTTAGCAATTGTGGCACGGCTATGTAGCGAACCCATGCGCCATCGAAACGATAATCCAGAATACCGCCGCTATTGCCTGGTTGCCGTCCGACACGAACCAGATACGAATCCTGACTTGAATGTTCGTAAAAGAGTGCCCGGAGACGGCTGATGTTCCGCTGGCTATCGGAGGTTGCGAGCTCGTTATAGGTCTGCGTGCCACGGGCAACCAACTTGTTGTCATATTCGTCTTTTCGATAGCGGCTGGTGAAATCGAGGGCAGACTGAATCAACGATTGGTCATGAAGGTTAGAAGTTGTGGTTGTATTCGCTACCTTGTCTTTAATTTTTGTCTGAGAATACCCACCATAGTAGTACGTATACAGACTGCCATAGACCTGCATTTCGTCGATCTTCTTAACCGGTCTGGCAGTTTTGGCTTGTGCCCGCTGATCGATGACCTCCTGCAACGATGCTAACCGTCCTCGTACTCTCGCCGCGTCTTCTCCCTCGGAGTAGAGTTTGAGGTAGAGTTCATATTCCGCTTTTGCTTTCTCATATTCTCTGCTTTGTTGCCTGGCCACTCCGACCCACTCCTGAGCGACTTGTGATTGTTTATTCGGCGGGAGATTGAGGATCGCATTGAAGATCTTCAATGCCGCCTCATTCTCTCCGACGTTCAGCGCCTTGCGGCCTAGCTTCATCAAATCCTCAGCATATGTCTCAACATCCTTCCCGGGAGCGAACGGCGGGAAATCAAACGACAGCTTGGAGTCCTTGGCCGCGGGAGGAGTAGCCGGTGGAATTTTCATTTCAGGCGGGACTGGCGGGAGCGCCGCCGGTCGATCCAATTTAACCGCAACCACAATTCGGCTGGCGCTCGGGATACCCCGCTGACTGATTCTGAATCGCACCGGTTTTTCAAATTGGATGGAAAGTCCATTCGTCCCTTGGTCGGGAAAGGTGACCCTAAATTTCGGGATCAAATCGCTGGGCGGCGAGACGGCCAATTCTCGTGCGAATCGACGGGAGCGATCCTGCCCAGGAAAGTCGAGGAAAATGGTGACGTAATCACCCTTTTCAGAAGGCGTATGCCTCAAGTACAACGCTCTGGTATTGAAGATGATGTGAATTTCGGCCGCCGTGGGAGTTTCAACAATTTCGATACGGTCGAGCACTTGGGCAGTTGTCAACGCAGGAGACAACAGCCCAGCGCAGGTCATAATTCCACAGAGCACGAGCCCCGCCAGGGCATGGCGCAACGTACCACCACGACATGATCTCAATACATACCCTCTCTGCGTTTAATGACGGTTGATCGGAGTTGAATCTGGAAAGGTCTCGGTGTAGACCCTGGCCTGTCATGTGAATCCCTGATCGCGAGCCATCACATATTTTCCAACATCGTTTTCACATTCTCGCAATGGACACAGCCCCGTCATACTCCGGAATGCACCCCGTTCGTTCCACCTATAGACACATCACCCCTGACTTTCTAGAAGCTGCCGCTGACCCTATGACAGCCTGAGTTATCACAAGAGTTTGGCGCTGCTTCTCTACCGGTATGGTCTGATGGTCTCTTCCCCTGCACCCCTAACCAGTTTGTGCCGCGCTCATGGCAGGTGTTGCATTGCCCTGGCGTGGCCACCACCGAACTGTGGTATCTCGATCCGGAAAAGGCCGTTGTGGACTTGTGACAGGTCTCGCAAGCCGTGGCGACCGGGATGTGGTTCGCTGGTTTGCCCAACGCCGTCGAGCCGTTGTGGCAGGTCGCACAGCCAGTCGTAATGCCCGTGTGGTTGAACTGTGCTCCCGTAAACGTCGCCGTCGACTTATGGCAGGTCTCGCAGGGTTGCGTCGTCGGGATGTGACTCGCCGATTTGCCCAACGCCGTCGAGCCGTTGTGGCAGGTCGCACAGCCACTCACGATCCCCGTGTGGTTAAATGCGGTGCCCAGGA
>JACAFD010000203.1 GCA_013388555.1 Nitrospirota bacterium
AATACGACATGCCTTCATAGAGTATGCGGCGTCGCATGAATCTAGTGGTTTGACTTGTCAACGAGACTCCATTTTTCAATTCCCACGGATTTGGTGGAGCGCTGATTTGCGTTGCTCACAGCACATGGTGGGACGGCCGACTCTTCCATCAGCATACCTAATACTCAATTTCGATATCCACCTTCGTGGGGCCATGCGAGACCCTGAATGCCGCTTGATCGTGGCTGGGTGGGGTAAGAAATGTTGTAGGGTTGTTCGACACGCCGAAGCCTTCGACGGGAAGGCCGACCCGGTTTTTGTCGAATTTCCCGTTGCCATTTTCATCGTGGTAAGCCGTGGCGGCGTAGATGCCGGGCTTAGGGAGGCTCACGCAGAACTCCACGGCTCCCTGGTTCGCAGCGAAGCGTTGCTTGAAGATTTTCTTTCCCTTGACAAGAAAGTCTTTGGGCCTGTCCCCGTACAGGACGAACATCACGTAGCCCCGGTTGTTACGGAGACCGTGGACGCGCACGTCGATAGCGGAAGAGGCTCCGTCGCAGGCCCCCTCGCTCGCCGTGATCTCGGAGCGCGCTCCCGAGGGGAGCGAGAGCAGAACGGCCAGGACGAGGCTGAACAGGGCGGCTTTCACGAAGGCCATACACACAGCATTCTCCTCAAACCTAAATAAACCTGGCTCGTTCTTTTGGACTAGGCACACGGCACGTGTCCGACTTGCCCATCCACTGATAGCGATTCCGGGCGATAATACCGTAGACCATATCTCGAAGAGGCCGGGGAATGATGATGAAGGCATACATCCAGGGCCAAAGACCAGGAAGGCTGTGAAGAACTTTGAGGGCCGCCGTGGATTTCGTGAAGACCTTCCCGTTTTCCAGCAGTAAAAAGGTTTCATAATCCTGGGTCGAGAGGCCTAGCTGAGCGAGAATATCTTGGGCTGGTTGGGATTGAAGAGTTCCGAATCTAAATAATCCTCCGGAATCCCGCGCGAGGACAAAATTGACGAACGCATTGCAAAAATTGCATACTCCATCAAAAACAATCACCCGCTCGTAATGGCCCCACTCATGGGATTGTACAGGAGATCCCTGTTTCACATGCCCCTCTCGGTTGTCCGGTCTTTCCTTGAGGTATGCCGATACACCTGCAATATATGGGCGGCCACATTATAGCACCTCAGAGGCAGGCATGTTTGCATGGGTGAGGCGATAGAGCCTACCCGGCCATAGAGAGACGACGTCTGAACAATGGCCATGCGCGGGTTTTGAGCCATTGATGAATGGGAACGAGGTCAAAGAAAATAAGATAGACAAACGGAATTAACAAAAAGTTGACGTCCATCAAGACAAAACTAGCAATATGGAATGTGGTGACTCCTAAAATAAACGCTAGCCGCCATTTGACGGATTTGATTAAGAGCAGCAGGGGGAATCCCAGCTCGAAAGCCAGGACAAGAATAGAGAAGATTTGAATGAGTTCTGGATGTTGGGCCAGCTCAAAACTGAGCCCGTTTTTGAGGAATTCTCCTTGATCGGTCACACCCCACCGGACTGATCGTAGGATTAAGACTTCCTGAATTTTGCCTTCGCCAGCGAACCAGACCCAGCCGGAGGTTCGTACTTTGGCAATCACACTCCAGAAATAAAACAACGCGACATACAGTTGCATGGTTTTTATGGGCCAGCTAGCCTCCCATTCCTGAACTCCTGCGGGAATATGACGCTGCCTGGCATCACGAGAATGGACTTCCCCACACTTGGAAAGTAAAAAGAGGAAAAGAATCTGCATGGGAATGATTTCCCGATGGTGAACGTCTCCCGCAAAGCTATCCCGTACTCCTTTCAGGTAAAAAACACAGAGAATGATCACGAGAATCGATGTCCGGGTGTTTTTCCCTAAAATCATCGATACGGTTGCACCCATCAAAATGGCATACATGCCAAATGAAAGGGCCGGTACATGATATTGAATCCCTAATAATTTGAAGTACCAAATGGGCGCAATAAAAAAATGCATGGCCCCTATGGGGTTAAGAGACAGGACGGTGGCAAATTGATAGGTGTGAAAAAACAGAAGCCCGCATCCAATGTACATCCGCAGCAGGCCAAGGCTTTCCCCTGAAAATCCTGTAAAGAAAAATTGATTCCAGGCCCGGCTGATGGTGTTAGCGGCTGCCATGTCCCCACCCTGGCAGCCATTCCTCCCGCCATTCGATCAAGGCACGTCGGGTATCAATCTGAACGTTCCCAACGTCCTGCCGCAATAAATCATCCTTCCTGTACACACGGTGCTGCTGGTCGGCTTCTATCCGAATGATAAATTTAGGGTCGGATGGTTCATGTCCTAAGGTTTTGTTGAGAGTCCAAAACATGCCCCACTCCCTATCAACCACAGATCGAGACTCCTCTTTATTCAATCCGCGGATCCATCGGTTGATCATTCCCAGTTCAATATTTCCCTGTTGATGTTTCGGGGGGGCGGTTTCAAATAGTTTTGAGTCGGGCAACAGATCATTGTACAAGCGTCGAAAATGCGGTTTGGGAATATTCAGATCTTTAGAGGATACGTACCCGGTTGATCCGTCCTGATAGGTGACTTTAAAGCCTTTTTGCTCTTTGTCTTTGTCAAATACTTTGACTGAAATGGTTTCGCTAGGCTTGTACCCGCTATACATGGGGACCCAGGTTAATGGAAAATAATCGATGCGGAAGATGACTGCCACCCATATAACGGTCAAGTAGGCAACAAGAATCAGGGTAATGGTCCGCTTGTTCACTGCATCATTCCCTGTGATATGACAACCCGGGTAACCATAGAAGTATCCCTTTGATGTAGCGGTGTAAGTAGCAGGCGGGTCATTATCTTAAAAAAGGCGAGACATTTCTATAGTGGAGCCCCACGGCTTTATCCACCCTCCGTAGCAGTCCACTGCGGAGGGCGGGCAGCCGTGGCTTCCTGCGTAGGAGGGTGAAGAGGCGCACTCAGCGTGGCGGCGACCGTTCGGTAGTGCGTGCCCTCCACCATCATCGTTGGCCGCCCGTATTCCCATCAATAATCGATCAAAGGTCCCGGGGAGCGGTGGACATCCGATGGAGTTCAGAGCCGCCCATGCAACCTGGAACCTATTGGCTTCAGGGGCAACCCACATCGAGAATGATGCTGCTAGAGGTTTGGTTAACATCCAGTGAGGATTGACTGTCTGTCAGATGAATTCGCGACTTATACAACTTAGGTTTGCGTCCGTCAGTTATTAAACCTGCCGTGGAGTTGGTTTAGCTATTGCGCTGAAACACAAACTCGTTACAGCCGTGTGCTCCACGGCACGTTTTTAGAACCAGCAATCGATAATTACGTTTTTTGTAGAAGTCAAACACCTGTTCGGGTGTTGCCACTTCAAATGGAAAACCACCAACCCAGTCGACGACATCCCGATGCGGTGACATTCCTCTATTCCTTTTTTTGTAGGTGCGCCAACTTTTAAATGGTCTTAGACGAACGATATCTTTAATCGTAGATGGCCCCCACAATAGAAGGTAGCAAGGAATCAGCACAAGCCAACGCAAGAATTTTGGCAAAGATACATACGCTTTCTTTATAGCCCACCACCTCTTAGACGCACGCCCTTGGCTGTTATACAACGCAATGAAAAGCTTTCCGTTGTCAGCCACCGTGGCGTCTACATTAGACAGCGCAGACCACATATTGCCAGTGTGATGTAGAACACCCCACGAATAGGCGATGTCAAACTTGCCTAAGCTACTTAGGAAGTCTTTGTCGAGCACAGAGCCTGTTTGAACTTGCCAATCATTGTCGTATTCAAAGTATCGTTTCTTCAACTCTTTTGTGCACGCTACTGATTGCGGGTCGTAGTCAAATGAAAATACTTTTGCGCCTAAGCGTTTTGCGGCAAGGGAAAACAAACCGCTGCCGCTGCCAATATCCAAAAACGACTTGCCGTTTAAGTCTTCAACTTCGAGCATAGTTTTGAGGCTGTCAACTGCTTGTTGTATTCTTTGCTCGTCGAGAACTTGTAGAAAACGTGCCCAGTTGTCGCCAAACGCAAACCGTTCGCCGCCAGCAATCTCTTGTTCGTGTGTTTTGTCTGTCGCCAAAACTGTCATTTGTATATTCTCAAGCCCGTTCGTTGTGTCGTTAGGCATTCTACTTGTCGCAATGACTTGGGTAAAGCATGTAGAGGTAAGCGCGGCAGTGATCAGCCGAGAGTTTTTGTACCACCTACCATGTCAGTCCTCAGCTTGCAAGCTCGACGGTTTCGGGCTGTGGGCTGATCCGAAGTCAGTGCCGCAGGGGGAGTGGGTCAAGAAGAAATAGCATGAGAAAGCAGACATTATTGCTTGGCGTCAGCCTGCATTACTCTCAGCTGGACGCGAATGGTCGGGCAAAATAAAGCCGGTTGGGGGTGCCCGCTTTCAGCATCACAATGGCTCGACGTCTTCGCGTTTCCAACTGCCGGGGCGTTCCATGAGGTCGCAGCCCCCTAACCCGCATTATTCATGAGCACTTCTGCTGCAATCGCCGATTCGCTGCACTTGCCGTGAAAGCGTCGTTCGTGAAGTGTGAAGCGCAGGACGGAAAGAGTATGTCATCCTCGCAAGCGAGATACGCTTCACGAGGAACGCACTTTTGGGCGATTTCGCGACGAACCGTCATGAATAATGCGGGCTAAGTATCCATTCTCTAACTTATCGGAAGGTCAATGGCGATCAGCTCTTCAAAGTGCTTTGAAAGCGGAATATGCAGTTTTGATTGTATATTCGATATCGCGGGATGAATGAGCGGTCGAGAGGAAGGCGGCTTCGAATTGAGAGGGAGCCAGGTACACCCCCTGTTCCAGCATCTGGTGAAAGAATTGCCCATATCGCTTCGTGTCTGACAGTTTTGCTGTATTCCAATCTGACACCGGGCCTGACGTAAAAAAGGCGCCGAGGATCGAGCCGACTCTGGTTTGCGTGAGCGGCACCTTGGCTTTCTTAGCCGCGTCGCCGATCCCTTTGGCTAGGGCTGCTGATTTCTCTTCCAGCTTCTTGTAGACTCCGCGGGCTTTGAGCTGTTTGAGTGTTTCAATGCCGGCGGACACGGCTAACGGATTTCCCGACAACGTTCCCGCCTGATAGACCGGACCCAGCGGCGCGATCAGATCCATGATCTCTTTCCGTCCTCCATAGGCGCCGACCGGCAACCCCCCGCCGATGATTTTCCCCAGCACGGTCAGATCAGGAGTAATGCCGTAGAGGGTCTGGGCGCCGCCGTAGGCCACTCGAAAGCCGGAGATGACCTCATCGAATATCAGGAGAATGTCGTTTTCTTTCGTGAGCCGGCGGAGTGACGCAAGGAATTCGGGCGCCGGCGGCACGACGCCCATGTTCGCGGCGATCGGTTCCAGAATCACGCAGGCCAATCGGTCCCGATGTTCCTTCACGATCTGTTGAACCGCTCGGATATCGTTGTACGGGACGGTCAATGTGTGTTTCGCAAAGTCAGCGGGAACTCCAAGCGAATCCGGAATCCCCAACGTAGCCAGGCCTGACCCGGCCTTCACCAACAAATAATCGCTGTGGCCGTGATAGCACCCTTCGAATTTCAGGATGCTGTCTCGCTTTGTAAAGCCACGCGCGACACGAATGGCGCTCATGACCGCTTCGGTGCCGGAGCTCACGAGTCGGACCTTTTCCATTGATGGAAAGGCATCGCGGATCATGCGGGCAAGTATGACTTCCAGCTCGGTCGGCGCGCCGTAACTTGTTCCGTTTGCGGCAGCCTTCTTGATCGAGCTGATCACCGATGGAGCTGCATGACCCACAATCATCGGACCCCATGACAATACGTAGTCGATGTAGCTGTTCCCATCGACATCGTAGAGGCGAGCGCCTTTGGCACGCTTGATAAACCGGGGCTGGCCTCCGACAGACCGGAAGGCACGCACCGGACTATTCACACCCCCGGGAATCAACTGCTGGGCGTCAGCAAATAGCTTGGCAGATCGAGTGGTTCTCATAATGGGGGCGCACAGTACCATGCACCTGAGTCTCGGTCAAGAAAGAGGAAGCTCATCCGGCGTAATAAGACACCTGGCGCCAAAAAATGTCTGAAGAGACCCGCTTCTCACCATTTTTTGCTACTGGCTATTTGCCTGCAGGCAGGGACTCTTCGTAATCCATTGGAAATGTGCTGATTCATGTGACCAATCGATGCGGCTCAACTCTTGCCTAATGAGGCCTGTATTACGCACGAAGAACGATTGCGGGATCAACCATGAAGATTGTCTGTTCGTGGTGCCGACAAGAAGGGAAGAAAGATCTGATGGGCGAGAAAGCGCCCCTCAAGGATGAGCGGGAAACGCATGGGATATGCGTCATTCATCGCCTCGAAGTCGAGGCCCGCTGGCAGACATCGATTCACACGGCCTCTTACTCTGGAACCGCGAGCGAACTGTCTTCTAAACTCTTCCACTGGACAGATTTGCTGCACGTGACCGGGAAGATGCGCCCGTGAGACAGGCCCATCCTCTATCGATCCCGCCGGCTTCAATCTTGCCGTAATGACCGGATCCGTTCAACGTGACGGTCTACGCTTGAGGGACCGTTGTCGCGCATTTGCCTCCCGAGCCGGTTCTGCATTGATCTCTTTCATTCCCCAATAGGCACGCTTGGCTTTATCCTGCTCTGAGACAGCGAACAGGACGTGGAAGGGGAAAGCCCGTCGCGCACCCATTCCCGCCTGTCCATTTCCCCAGGCCTCTCCCGCATCGCGCAAGATCTCAAGCAAGGTTTCATATTCTTCTTCGTGATCGGGCAACAGGCCTTCCGCATCGGTGATCAAGAGGACGTAGCCCTTGGCCGGTAGCCACTCCAGATCAGCCAAACATTCCTCCAATGCGTCCCAGTTGTGGCCGAAGTAGTCGGGAAAGTCTAATGCCTGGGCAAACTCCGCAAACAGATTTGCCGGCGTCTTACAGTGACGGCCCCTGATGACCTTCAGCGCGAACCCGGTCGGTGGGCGCACCAGCGAATCGGCTCGCTGACCGGCCGCGACTATCACTAAGGAGGTCCAGGGGGGCTTCGTCGATTGGAGATAGGCGGTCAAGGTCACGGTGTGTTTCAGCGTCATGGTATCTCATTCAATGGCATAAACGTTCGGTAATGGTCTCCGGTATAATAAGCCCTGCCAGTATCTTGCTCGATGACGATCCGTTCCGCATCCCGCGAGCGGCCGCGTATTTTGGGGTTTACATCGTACTCGCGATAGCGGCCCCGGGGAAGGCGCCGTTCGCGATTCTGGAACACCCTGCCGCCGATATATCCAGGCAGAGCCTTGCCCTCACGTTGTTGGATTGCCTCCAGCAGGTCTTTGGCTTTTTGCGGGGGGTCCTTCTCGACGCGATGCAACTGTCGATTGAAGGGCGGCGTGGCATCATGAAGAGCAGGTCCTGCGGGCAGAACGGATGGGACAGAGGCAGACGATACGGTCGTCTCAGGAGACGAGGCGGCGCTGGGAGTACCAGTGGATCCGCCGAACAGTAGCCCACCAAGGACGACGAGTATTCCATAGATCTTCCAGGTTCGATCCATAGTTTCGCGTTCGTATCACAAGGCGAGAAAGCACACCACGGACCCTAGCACGCACGATCCTGGAGGATCAACGGGTGTGAGAGGAGCAGATGCTCGAGGACAGAAATAGTTGCTATCGCTTATCCGCCAGCGTAGCATCCAAGGACATCCTCCTGTTGAGGATGTCCTCCAGTGCGGCATCTCTCCAGGCCACCGTGCGGGCAGGTAGATGCCTCTTACACAGGGACGAACCAACGAGGTACCAATTGGAACCAGCAGTAGACAAGCTTAATTTTGTGACAGTCGAAGGGCTCCTGGCCTATGGAGAGATGCTGGCGCATCGCACCGCCGGTGAGGGAATTGCGTCCCCACCCATCCCCCCTTCCTCAGTCGATCGACCACGGCGAACCCGTGATGCCATGGAGAAGATCAGGGCGTTTGTGCGCGATGCGCAGGGCGGCTTTCCCGGGGCAGAGGAGTATCGGGCTACCCGTCGCGCGCTGATCGAAGAGGGTTGCCGGGGTGACGAACTGGTGTTCTTTGCCGCCTGGAATGCTCTCCTTGCAGCAGGCGAGTTGGCTCCGCTCCTCCGCATGCCAATCAAGTCAGTGCAGAAGCCGACGCATCGTCGACCGGTGGCGATCGTGCCGCGCGCGCAACTGACGCCGCAGTTGGTCGAGGATCGTATCGTGTTGGACTTGGGCGAGGATCGGTTTTGGCTCCTGCCACGCGATTTAACCGGTCGCACGCTTCTGTTCACGATGCGTCATGGTATCTCACGGATGGAGAGCAGCACCTATCGAGTCGGCCGCCGCTTCGCGAACGTGCTGGACCCTGAGCGAGGCGTTCCCAAAGCCGATGCAGTCGGGGCAGCCCTGGCCCGGATGCTGGGGGTGGTGGGGCAACAATTGGACTTCCTGCACATTCAGAATTATCTTGATCCGCGCACCTTCGTCCATCTGGTGAGCCGGAGCCCTAATACGCGGCAATTGTATGAGCGGGTGATCGCGGCACTGATGCAGGCGCAGACACACCAGGCTGAAGCATTCCCGCCCACCAGCGACCCCGCATTAGACTCCCAGGATTTCGGATGGGTCACAGGTGTGGAAAAGAAGGTGGAAGCAGAAGAGGCCGCGAAGGCATTCGGCGTGGACGCGCCCACGGCCAAGCGTCTGATTAAAGATCCCCTCTACAGCTACCCGGGTGGGCACTCGTTCTTCGATGTCTATGTGGATATCGTCGATGGCTTCCGCCGGCTGGGTCAGTCCCACCAGGGGAAGGCCGTCTGTCTGTACAGCCACAGCTCCACGCTTCGGGCGCTTATGATTTATCTCGATCCCCGTCCCTTTCGCGAAGCCTTCACCGAGTTTGGCGAATATAAGGAGGGACAGGATAACGTGGTCCTGCTGGCCTACGAACAGGGACTCTTATCCGGCTATTCCACTGCCGTGGGTTTGTCAGCGCGGGAACGGACGGTGCGGGAGACCTGGGTAAAGGTCGAGCGAGAACGCAGAGACCGGATCACCCTCAAGCCCCGACAGATCAAGCGGATCGTGGCATTGGTCTCGGGTGGCGATTTCGCCGGCGCCGGCGCCGCGTTGAAAGAGTTGCGCGTGACAGGACAGCGGTTTGGCCTGGAGGTCCACTTCGTCCGTCACGGGTTCTTAGGTCTGGCCAACAACTGGATCACAGCCGTGACCGAGCACGATACCCGCGGGATGGGCAGCCATGCGAGCAGTCCGATCGGGAGCAGCCGATTCGAAGATTTTAAGGACGAGCAGGTGAAGCAAGCCACCATGCGGCATCTTCGGCCCTACATGGAAGACGGAGCCTTGGTGGTCATTGGTGGGGACGGGAGCCTTCGAGGTGCGCGGGCGCTTTACGAAGGATTCGGGGTTCAGGCCGTAGGGATTCCTGGCTCGATCGACAATAATATCTCGGGAACGACCTCCCTGGGTTTTCATTCGGCCGTATCTCTGGCGAATCAATCTATCGAGTCGCTGAAAGCCACCAGTTCCGCCATGGGCAGCGTCTTTTTCGTCGAGATTATGGGGGCGGGGTCCGGCCATCTTGCCCTCGCCTGTGCCTATCAGGCCAGGGCCGAAGGCCTCTTGGTCAACGAGCATCCCGATCCCGATGCGTATATCGACGACTTCATCCTGGGCACGCTCAACCGTACTTTTGGCGTCCCGAACAAAAGCCATCTGTTTGTGGTAGCGGAACAGACGCCTCATCGCCATCACCCGGATGGCGGCGTGCGCGGTCTGGTCGAGTATGTCGCCAGTACGCTCACCACGTGGCCACGGTTTCAGGCACGCCCCGGTGAATATCGCCTCGCCCCTACGACCAAAGCCACGATCCTCGGGCACACGTTACGGGGGGCACCCCCGACTCCCGAGGACAAGACCCTCGGACAAGATCTGGCATATGAAGCGATTCGCCGTCTCGTCAAGGAACCGGAGCGGGTCGTCGGATGCATGTTGGCCTATCGCGGGCCAGGCACCATCGAGGCGATCCCACTCCACGCTGTGGCACCGAAACAGTTCGACTGGGATATCTTTGCACGAATGCACGGAAGCGAGTTACTATAGCCCGCATGATTCATGAACACTTCTGCTGCAATCGTCGATCCGCTGCTCCCCATCTTGTCCGTTTCGCGCAGCGCGCATCCCGATTGACCAATATCCAGTAACAGCATTGTCTATGCGCAAAGCCAAAATCGTATGTACCATTGGCCCAGCCAGCGATTCATCCACCTTGCTGGATCAGCTCATAGAGAGCGGCTTGGACGCGGCGCGACTCAATTTTTCTCATGGGACCCACGAGTCGCATGCGCGTGCGATCAAGGCCATTCGCGAAGCAGCGGGGCGGCGGCGCGTGGCAGTGGCGATCATCCAGGACCTGCAAGGACCGAGGATCCGTGTTGGAGACGTCGATCAGAACGGGCTCGATTTGGTTGCCGGCCAGACGGTGAGGCTCGTGACGACTCTGCTTCGGTCCGGCGGTCAACTCGGCGCACGGTCTATCACTCCGTCCGGCATGCATGAGATCCCGGTCACGTACCAATACCTGGTGCGGGATGTCCGGCCAGGTGCCCGCATCCTGATTGACGATGGGTTAATCCAGCTGATGGCAGATCGGATTATCGGAGGCGCCGTCGAATGTGGAGTCGTGACCGGGGGACGACTCATCTCCCACAAGGGTATGAACTTGCCGGATACTCGCATCAGTGCGCCCACTCTGACAGACAAAGATCGGGACGATCTCCGGTTCGGCATCGCGCAGGGCGTGGACTATGTGGCCCTCTCGTTTGTCAGAGGTCACGATGACATAGTGGCCGCAAAGAAATTAGTGGCCGAATGGGGCGGGGACACGCCGATTATTGCGAAGATCGAAAGGCCGGAAGCGGTTGAGTCCTTGGACGCGATCCTTGATCATGCGGACGGCGTGATGGTGGCGCGAGGCGATCTGGGAGTGGAGATGGGGCCGGAGGCGGTTCCGCTCCTACAGAAGCGCATCATCGCCGAAGCCAACCGCCGCCGCCGGCTCGTAATCACGGCCACTCAGATGTTGGAGTCCATGACGCATCACACGAGCCCGACAAGGGCCGAAGCGTCGGATGTGGCCAACGCCGTGCTCGATGGGACTGATGCCGTCATGCTGTCCGCAGAAACGGCGATCGGGCAGCACCCGGTTGAGACAGTCCGGGTCATGGACCGGATCGTTCGAGCCGCAGAGGAAGGGACTCGATTGTGGAGTAGGCGCTCCTCCGATGCGCCACAGGGGGGAGCCTCATTCCCGGAAGCCATTTGCCATTCGGCCTCTTCGGCAGCCTCAACCATCGGGGCAAGCGCCATCGTGGCATTTAGTGAACGGGGCACGACTGCGCGCTTGCTCTCGAAGCAGCGCCCCGACGCGTCAATTATTTCATTGACTCCGTTTGAAGCTGTACGGCAACGGATGGCGCTGTACTGGGGTGTGATCCCTCATACGATGAGGCAGATCTCTCAAACTGATGAGCGGATCGACGAAGCGGAACGCCGTCTGAAGACCGAGGGACTGGCAACAACGGGACAGCGGATCGTGATTTTGTCGGGAACCAGGATTGGTCAGCCTGGGGAGACCAATTGGATGAAGTTGCACACAGTCGGCTGAGCTGAACCGGCTGAGCGGGCTGAGATCTCCGTTGTCAGAAGTGCGCAGGGAGGGCTTACTTGGCTCTCTAGGGGGCAGTATAGAGTGGAAGAACCGTACGCATGATGACGCCCAACCTGGTGGGGCGGTTCGTGTTTTGTTTGTGTCAGTTGCTTCTCCTGGTGTTGGCAGCCGGAGATGGGCTCGCACAGACCGGATCCCTCCAGCACTCCCCTGCAGAGGTGGTGAAACGCTATTTGGCACTCGATCATAAGGGGGCTCGGCTCGATGCCCTGTCGAGCGCGTCGGTTAAGTCTTATACGAGTTGGGATGAGGAGCCGGCCTGGGGACATATCGTCGTGACACGAAATTTTGTCGTGGCGGAGCACTATCGCCAATGGGAAGTGATCGATAGCTTAGAGGTTGTGATTCCGGTCACCTTTCACGTTCTGGGTTCTGTGTACATGGAAACCTCCGGTTTCGTCCAGGGGGCTGAGACAGAGGAGATTCGGTTTCGCGTGAAGGCCGTCAAGAATCGATGGAGGATTGTCGAACCGATGTTCCCCCCCCACGTAGGACAGAAACGGATGGTGAACATTGTGCGCGATGCGTGGCTGAAGGAAACCGACCAAGCGAAGCGAGACCGGCTGGGGGCCTTACAGGACGAGTTACGGAAGGCAAAGTAATAATGGGAAAGACCTCGGTCGCACTCTTGATATTCGATCTGGACGGGACGCTCATTGAGTCAAAATGGGACATTGCCGCGTCGGTGAACCTGACATTGGCCGAACTGGGTCTGCCGCAGCGCCCGATCGAGGAAATCTTCGGATTTGTGGGGGATGGGATCAAACAGTTGTTGCGCTTGTCGGTCGGCGAGGGTGATCGTGGCACCTTCGAGGATGCGTTGCAGGTGTTCAGGGGCCAGTATTTGGCACACTGCCTCGATCGCACAAGATTCTACCCTGGTATCGGAGAGGTGCTGACACATTTCGCAGGCAAGCGGAAGGCTGTTGCCACCAACAAGTCGATCGAGTATACAAATGTGATTCTCCAAGGGCTGGGGGCGCAGCATTTTCAGTATGTCGTCGGAGGCGATCACGGGTTCGGATTGAAACCGGAGCCGGGCATGCTGTTGCATGTGATGGAACAATTGAATGTGCCGAAAGAACAGACCGTGCTCGTCGGGGACAGCACCAACGACATCAACGGCGGGCATAACGCCGGGATTCGAGTTTGCGCAGTTGGGTACGGCATGGGCAATCGTGCCAAAATGGAGGCCTGTCGCCCGGACTGGTTTATCGAACGGCCGGAGGAATTAATGGAGCTCTTTATATGAAAAACAGGTTGAGGCTAAGGTTGAGAGAGGACTCCATAAGAAGCGGTCGAGGTTTTCTGATTTTCTGGGTTATCTTTGGCCTGAACCTCAGCCTCAACCTCGACCTGCCACATGCGGCATCGTTCGGGTTGGCGGATCGTGTCGTGGAACAGAAACTGACGAACGGATTGACGATCCTCATGGTCGAACGACACCAGACACCGGTGGTTTCCCTCAACATGACCTTCGGGGTCGGGGGAGTCAATGAACAGGTGGGACAAACGGGCCTCGCGCATCTCTATGAACACATGGCGTTCAAGGGCACAAGGACGGTCGGGACGAAGGACTACGAGAAAGAACGCCCCCTTCTCGACGAGTGGTATCGGGTGGGAACCGAGCTTGAACAGCGGCAACGAGAGCTCGCACGAAGAAGCCATGAGAAACCGGCAAGCCAAGAGGATCGGGCAGCCATCGAGAAGCTGCAGAAACGATTTACGGAACTCCAGGAACAGGCGGGACAGTACGTGGCAGGCAACGAGATGGCTTTACTCTATCAACGCCACGGGGGAGTCGGACTCAATGCCGCGACCGGCAAGGACTTGACCCGCTATATGATCAACCTCCCGGCCAATCGTCTGCCGCTATGGGCCGCGATCGAAGCCGACCGCATGGCGTATCCGGTCCTGCGCGAATTTTACAAGGAGCGCGGAGTGGTCATGGAGGAGAGGCGGTTGCGGAATGACGATAGCGCCAACGGGCTCTTGTATGAAACGTTCACCTCCGCTGCCTTCCGCGCACATCCCTACGGCATTCCGACGATCGGCTGGGAGTCGGATATCCTGTCGCTCACACCAGCCGATACCGAAGCCTTCTTCAAAGCCCATTACGGCCCCGGCAATGCGACTATCGCGATCGTGGGCGATATCAATCCGAAAGAGGTCATGACCCTGATCGAGCAGACGTTCGGCAAGATACCGGCCGCGCCCCCGCAACCTCCGCTCGTCACCGTTGAGCCGCCTCAACGAGGGGAGCGGCGCGTGGAAGTGGAGTTCGATGCAGAACCGTCGGTGGTCATCGGGTTTCACAAACCGGCGCTGGGCCATCCCGACGACTATGTCTTCGACGTAATCGACGCAGTGTTAAGCGACGGGCTTACGTCCCGGCTCTACACCAGTCTGATCCGAGAGAAGCGGATCGCCGCTTCGGTGAGTTCGGATTCGAATTATCCCGGTGTCCGCTCCCCGAATCTGTTCATACTCAGCGCGACGCCACTCGCGCCCCATACGACGGCAGAAATCGAAGCGGCCATCTATGCTGAGATCGAACGACTGAAGACGGAACCGGTCTCGGCCAAGGAGCTTGAGAAAGTCCTCAATAATCTCGATGCCGATCTGGTGCGGGCGCTTCGATCCAACGGAGGTCTTGCTTCTCAACTGGCACTCTATCAGACGGTGGCAGGAGACTGGCGTTATGCGTTAAAGGCCCGGGATAAAATTGCAGCCGTGACGACTGCGGATATCCAGCGAGTGGCTGCGGAGTATTTTACCAAGTCGAACCGAACCGTGGCCACATTGGTGAAGAAGTCCGGTGGGAAGCACGTTGCGACGGCGCCACTGCAGGAGGTGGCGCGATGAGGCACGTGAAGATGCGCGTAAGGGGTGAGGGGTTAGGCGTAAGGCGTAGCGCAACGGTCATCGGTTTATTGCTCATCTCGATGCTACTCCCGGCGCTCGGCGCTTCTGCGGCCGAGATGACGCTGGGGGATCCGCGGCAGATGACATTTCCACTGGTTGAGTTCACCCCGCCTGAACCGGAGCGTGTCGTACTCGACAATGGGATGGTCGTGTATTTTCTTGAGGACCATGAGCTGCCTTTGGTCAGCATCACTGCGATCATGCGAACCGGTAGCTGGCTCGACCCGGCAGAAAAGATCGGCCTGGCTTCGGTGACCGGTTCCGTCATGCGGACAGGGGGAGGAGGCGGTCTGTCGTCCAAACAGGTAGACGAAGAACTCGAACAGTTCGCCGGGGAAGTGAACATTTCGATCGGGCGGCAATCCGGTTCTGCGTCGCTCGATGTGCTCAGCAAGGATGTGAAGCGTGGTCTTCAGATTTTCGCAGGACTCATCCGGACACCCGCCTTTGAGCCGGGGCGGGTTGAACTGGCCAAACTCCAGGCTATCGAAGGGATTCGCCGCAGACAAGACAATCCCGGCTCGATTGTCGGCCGCGAGTTTATGAAGCTTCTCTACGGAGCGGACCACCCGACGGCGCGTGAAAGCAGCATTGCGTCCGTCACCCGCATCACCAGAGACGACCTGGCGGCTTTTCACCAGAAGACCATTCATCCGAACGGCCTGATGCTGGGAGTGACGGGAGATTTTGACAAGCCGGCGATGCTGGCCTTGCTGCGAGAAGTATTCGGCGATTGGAAAAGAGGCGAGGTGCCGGTTTTGACGATTCCCGACGTCCCCCAGAGCCGGACGGCAAAGCCCGTTGTGAGGTTTGTGAACAAGGATACTTCGCAAACGCATCTCCGCATCGGCCATCTATCGATCAAAGAAAACGATCCGGACTATGTCGCATTGGCAATCGCGAACGACATTCTCGGCGGGAGTTCCTTTCGGAGCCGCCTGTTCAACGATGTGCGGACCAAGCAGGGTCTGGCCTATTCGGTCGGCAGCCGCTTGAACACCGGGATGCATGATCAAGGCGTCTGGCTGATGCGTGCGGAGACAAAGTTGCCCTCGACGCAAGAGGTCATTACCCGGTTTATCGCGAACATGGAACGGATGAGGACCGAGTGGGTGACAGACCACGAGCTGGCAGAAGCGAAGGAGGCCTACGTGAACTCATTTGTGTTCTCCTTTGCCAGCTCCTCCGCAATCGTGGGGCGTATGATTACACTGGAGTACGACGGGCTTCCCAAGGATTTTCTCCAGCAATTGCGTGCCCGTGTGATCGCACTGACGAAGGAGGAAATATTCGCGGCGGCAAAGAAACATTTCAACCCCGAACGGCTGACCATTGTCGCCGTCGGAGCCGGCGAGGCGTTGCCTAAACTGCTGTCGGGATTCGGGGAGGTGAAAGAAATAAAGTTGGCTCCGGAGAGCTAGGAAGGCAGATGACCCGTGCTCTCCTGTGCTCGCGCAACGCGCGGCCTGAGAAGGATGGGGAGGGAGCGGCCAGGCGCCCTTCTTGCTCGCAGAACGCGCACGGTGAAACGGTGCTCGTTCGATGCGCGCAGTGAGAGAGCAGCGGGCCACCCGCTCAAGGAAAGAAAGCCTCCGGAGCTTCGGGTGAGGGAGTAGAAAGGAGGCCGCCATGGTGACCGCTGTGATGCTGCTGAATTGGACGGATCAGGGAATCAAAAACGTGAAGGAGTCGCCGAAGCGGCTGGATGGGGTGAAGAAGCTCGCAAAGGACATGGGTGGTGAGGTCAAATCGTTTTACATGACGTTGGGGGTGTACGATCTGGTGCTCATTGTGGATATGCCTAACAACGACAAGCTGGCGAGTTTCGGTCTCAAGCTGGGATCGCTGGGCAATGTACGTTCCACGACGTTGAAAGCATTTCCTGAGGACGATTATAGACGCATTATTGCCGGGCTCAGCTAGCAGGCTGTTGACAAAGGCCCGCCAGCGGCGTTCTCGCGGCGCTCAGAGGCTCAACGTACTGCAGAGAGTACGCCTCGCCTCTTCGCTTGCTGCGGCCTTGCTGGACGGCCTTTCTGAACAGCCTACGCGGGTTGTTGAAAGAATCTATGAGTTTGACGACTGACGACCATGCCGCTTGAAGACGACTTTTCCGATATCCTCAAGAAGGCGCGCACCGGGCAAGGGCTTTCGGTGAACGACATCGCTCGTGCGACGGGGCTATCAAGCGAAGTCGTGACCACACTGGAACGAGGAGACCAACCGCGCAGCCGTGCTGATATTCAGATGCTGGCGAAGGCCTTGGGTCTGCGATCTACGCCGCTCGAGCAGGTTGTGATCGACAAATGGGAACCGGGGCCGCAACAGGTGCCGGCCTGGATCGAAACGGTCCATGGTTCCATCAACGGCTATGGAGTGCAGGGTTACATTCTCCACGACGAGGGAGAAGCCCTGCTAGTCGACACGGCCTACAATGCGCCGGCCATGATCGCTTGGCTCGAATCCCATCGCGTCCGGCTGACCGGAATCTGTCTCACCCATGGGCATGCGGACCACGCAGAAGGGATTCAAGACCTCCTGGTACGATGGCAAGTTCCGGTGTATCTCGGCGCTGATGATGTCAGTCTCCTGCACTGGAAACCTTCGGAGGATTGTCTTACTGCCCCGAACGACGGACGCAGCATCTCTGTCGGACGTCTTAGCGTCCATTGTCTCGCCACGCCAGGCCATACACCTGGCGGTATCTGCTATCGGATTGATGGCGGGTCGCAACCTGTCTGCTTCGTGGGCGACACACTTTTTGCCGGATCAATTGGACGGTCCAATCCCCATACCCTCTACAGAACCCACCTGGACTCCGTGCGCCAGCGCGTGTTGAAATTACCTCACGATTGTATTCTGTTGCCGGGTCACGGACCGGCAACGACGGTTCGTGAAGAACTCGACCACAACCCCTTTGCGTTGGACCATTGAAGAAGGCGCCATGAATCTCGACCAGCGGAACGACGACCAGCCGATCCGCAGCGGAGAGCTGCCGGTTGTGGCAGACCCGCCTACAAACCCCACTGATCTCCCCCTAGATGACGAACTCGAGGAGACCCCCTTCTCGAAATGGGTCCTCCCCCTCAGCCTCTTTATCGCAACGATCTTTACTACACTGTGGGCCGGGGCCTATCAGGTCTACAACGGACCGATCCATGGACCGGTGAATTTTCTGCTCGAACAGCCCACGATGCTCTGGCGAGGGATTCCCTTTGCCGCCACACTGCTGGCGATTCTGGTAACCCATGAGTGCGGGCACTATGTGCTCTCCCGTATCCACAGGGTGCCGGCGTCGCTGCCATTGTTCATCCCAGGCCCTCCCTATTTCATCGGCACATTCGGGGCGATCATTCGCCTGCATGGGCCGATCATGAATCGGCGCGCACTGTTCGATGTCGGCGTGTCCGGTCCGCTGGCCGGCTTCATCGCCGCAGTGGTGGCACTGGTCGTCGGCCTGAATCTATCGACGGTCGTCGATCGCACGGCGACCCATGGTATGCAGCTGGGCGAGCCGTTGCTCTTGCAATTCATCGCCTGGCTGGTCGTCGGATCCATCCCCCCGCAGGCCGATATCATCTTGCATCCCATCGGATTCGCCGCCTGGTTCGGCCTGTTTGTGACGTCACTGAATCTCCTTCCCATCGGCCAACTCGACGGCGGCCATGTGGCCTATGCTCTGTGGGGCAAACACCAACGCACCATGGCGTTTATCATGGTGCCGATCCTTATCGTGCTGGGATACGTCGGATGGCCCGGTTGGTGGCTGTGGGCCTTCATGGCAGGTTTGTGGGGGTTCGGACATCCGCCGGTGCGCGATCTCCATGTGCCGCTGGGTCAAGGGCGGATTGTTGTCGGCTGGATTGCACTCGCGGTGTTTATCCTCACTTTTGCGCCTGTTCCCTTCTCCTTCCGCTAGCCTTAAATCGCGAGACAGGCGGGACGGGCGAGAAAGGCGAGACACTCGAAATCATAGCTTACACGTCGCGCTTTTCTCGCCCGTCTCGCGCGTCGCGCGCCATGGTCCGGTTCAATCCAGAGATTATCTTGTCCGATTGCAGGCTCGGCCCTACAGTGTGCCTATGGAGTCATCCGCAACCACAACCCTGTCCTGCCCCAAGTGTCAGACTGACCAGCCTGACGGAGCGACCGAGTGTGTGAAATGCGGGATCATCTTTGCAAAGTATAGACCGATTGTCTCGCTGCACCGGCAGCAGGAATCACAGAATAGCTCGCGCTGGGTGTCCCTTGCCAAGGAGTGGCTCGT
>JACAFD010000045.1 GCA_013388555.1 Nitrospirota bacterium
ACCCAAGAACTCGAACAACTCCTGGCTCAACAACCGATCGCGCTCTTGCACCGTCTTGCGCGAGGGCGCGTGCAGCGGCACTTCCGCGCAGGCAAACGCCGGCTTATCGAAATCTTATTACGCCATTCCGCCGAGAACCGTGCAGGCTTTGAATCCGACCTGATGACCTTGATCGGCGAACGCCAGGACCGCCCCGCTCCACCCGCATCTCGAATCATCGCCGAGCCGAAACCGAAGGCCGCGGCATCCAGGCGTCATACGGCACAGGGGCCGATCGAGCAGGATTCCCATGAACCGGCCATCACCCTGTCAAGCTGGTTGGAAGGGCTGGGAGTGCCGGAGCCGCAGGCCTTTGTTCCGGACGCCTGGCAAGAAGACGCCATCACCAAACTCAAAGAAAGCGACGTCGTCGTGAGCGTCCCGACGGGAAGCGGAAAAACCTACGTCGCGATCGAAGCGGCTCGCCGCGCCATCGCGGAGAATCGGACCGTCATCTATACGTCGCCGCTCAAGGCGCTCTCGAATACGAAGTACACGGAGTTCTCAAGAATCTTCGGTCCAGACCAGGTCGGCATTCTGACCGGCGATCGGCGCGACAACGGGCAGGCGCCCCTGCTCATCATGACGACGGAAATCTTGCGGAATCTGCTCTATGACGCAGGAAGCGGTGAGATCGATATCCGGTTGGACACGCTTGGTCTCGTCATTTTGGACGAGTCGCAATATATCGCAGATCCGGAGCGGGGCGTCGTCTGGGAGGAAACGATCATCTTCTGCCCAAGTCAAGCGCGGCTGCTCTTGCTCTCTGCCTCAATCGGCAATCCACAGGATATTGCCGAGTGGCTCACTTCAATCAGGCCGACTCCCTGCCACTTGATCCGTCACAGTACGCGCACCGTCCCGCTTCGGGCCGGCTACCTGCATCCGAACGGCAAACTTACCCCGCTCTTTCGCACCGTCGGAATCCCTCACGGCCATCCAAGTCACCTCCATCCGGAAGCCAAGCGGCTTTTTGCCCAATATGAAGATGAAACACTGCCGTCAGGACGTCGCCGGTAAACTACACGTAGCACGTAGAGCTAATACTAGAACGTGAAGTTGACGCCGGCCGTCAGCCCCTGCCGGAAGGATTCGAACTGGGTCATGGGATACTCGGATGAACCGCTCACACCATGGAACGTCACGTTCCCGTCAATTGCATGATTCCACCAGACACGGTAGCCGGCATTGAGAAAGATGTTCTTGACCAGCATCAGCCGTAATCCGACATCTCCATCGGCTCCTACCCCCCATCCCAACATCGAGATACTCGGATTTTGGTGAAGATCAGCTCTCAGGTGATGAATGTCTTCATTATCGATGACGGTCAACGGAATAAAAGCCGCAGTTGCCATTAGACTCAATCGCCGTGTCAGTCGATATTCCGTGGAAATCCCGGCGCGAATCGAGTACCAATTGGTGGTATTGGTGATAACGGTTTCCCCTTGATTCGTCACAGTTCCCACCGGATCGCATGTGAGGCTCAGCGACGGGGGGACAGCCGAATTGTCGCAGGCCACCTGCGCCACTCCCGTAGCTTCGTATTTCGTGTACCAATACTGAAACCCTCCAAACAGATCCAGCCAACCGCGATGGTTAGGGTATTCCGCTATCCTAAAACCGCCGTCCGCATTCAGGTACCACATGCTGTTTCCTGATATGTCACTATTGGTACTCGAGAACAACCTCTGCCCTCCGTTTGATCCATAGTCGTCATCTGTGAGTCTGCCGCCTCCGATTCCGCCGAAACCCACGTTGAGTCGACCAAACCACTTCGGTGTCACCCAAACCTTTCCCGTGAGTTCAATCACATTCGTCCCAACGTCTTTATACTTAAGCTTTGACGTCGGATTCCCCAACCCGGGTATGGACGACGCATCGTGTTCCCAGCGCGTCTTTCCGGTGCTGATCCACGTGCCAATTGCAATGTCGAACTTGGGTCGTGATTCTGTGCCGGGATCCTGCCCCGCTGCATTCTGAACCGCGCATGCCAGGCCTACGATCGTAAGTTCCCCACACAATACAGCGACCAAGGCCAACCGCATCCAGCAAATCACCGTTTTGCTCCCCCGCGTTGAATAATCACTGTGTCCACGCAACGCTCCAGGGTCTCAGGCATCACGCGTTGACAGGCGCCCCGGATCTCCTCCTCCACGAAGTGCCGCTGAAGATAGAGTGCCCACCACACCAACCACGATCCAATGAGAAAGGCGAGCACCGTCCCGACCGCCCATTGCACCACGAGCTTCGCCGTAGAGCAACCTCTCGGTGTAGCCTCGATAGCCGTGTCGTCTTTTGACACAATTTGCAGATTTGGCATGGCAGCTGACTCGCCAACCCGACGCACGTGAACAGCCCCGACTATCCTACGGCAGATCGTGCCATCTGAATAATGTTTTCTTTTTCTTGATTGAATCTGGCAGGACGTATCAAACCGCGATTGACGCTTCACGAACAACGGGCGAAGAAGACGGCCTTTCTGAACAGTCTTGATCGGATGTCCAGCAAACATTCACTTTCGATCAGGCCAAATCCTGCATATGTCTGGACAGAAAACCATCTTCTGTTACCGTCGGAGCATCACCCTGTAGCCTCAACTTTCATTATGAACAATCCGACAGGGGTAGTGACGCGGGTCTCATGCCATTTCTTCATCGAGTCCTCACAGCATTGGCCCTTGGGTCGCTCATGACGACGTCCTTCCTGTATGCCGCTGAGAGCTCACCGACCATTACCATCGGCACTCAAGAAGTCGGACTCGCCGTCGGCTACATACTCCCCCATCGCCTCACGGAGGACCACAAGACAAAGCACGAGGGCCCGGTCTTCATGCCCTCATGGATGATCACTATCACTGATCCGCTGGGGAGCAGCTGGTATCGAGGGCAGGTCTCCGTCGGGGCTGAGATGGTCTACATCCAATTCCGGGAACCGATTCTCACGCACGGCGTCGGCTTCACCCCGAAAATCAAGTACAGCTTCAGCGCATGGGATCGTATCCGGCCCTATACCGAATTCGCCGGAGGTCCCTTTTGGAGCGATCTCACCGACAAGATTCCAGAAGAGTCCGGGCAGTTCAACTTCATACTGTCGGCAGGATTCGGCGTCTCCTATTTCCTGACCGATCAAGCTGCACTCAACATCGGCTATCTCTTTCAGCATATATCCAATGGTGGCACGAGCTACCCGAATATCGGACTCAATGCCAGCCTACCCTTTGGCGGCTTTTCATTCTATTTCTGACTCAGGAGGAGGCAAGATGATGGACCAGTTTCCTTCACGACCCTTGACCTGCATCGCACTCGCCATGACTCTGGGCATCGGAGCCGGCTGTTCCCATTGGATCGAATTCGCTCCACCCATAGAGGCCACCCCGCCTGCCAACACCACAGTAGCCACCGACGCTCGAGTGCCTCTGCTGCTTGAAACGATACGGGTCACCCACAACGGCTCGTCGATCGCGCCACCCGCCCTTCTTGAGCGGCAGGTGCTCGGTGCCATTGAAGCGACGCGCCTGTTCTCTCAACATTTTCAATCTGGGCATTCCCAACCGGTTGCGGACCAGGCTCGCGTCACAGTGCGCTTGTCGATCGACAATGTTGTGGATCCCCATGCAGGCCAAGCGGCCTGGCGTGGCTTCGTCATCAGCGCGTCGATGTTTACGCTGGCGCCATTCATCTCTCTCAATTACGACTACGCCGCAGAGATGTCGCTTGAGATGGAACGTTGGGACGGCCAGATCAAGCGGTACCACGCCACGTCTACCGGATCAGCCCATTACAATCTGTTCGGCGCGAATCCAGAAATCATCGAGCAGTTGAAAGGTCAGGTCACGGAGGTCTGTCTATCCTCACTGCTCAATCAGGTGATTCAGGACTCAACCTTCTACCTTGCGAACAAGGAGCAACCCCAGGGCGGCCCGATTCGCACTGTTTCGGTCGGGGTTCGCCGCTCACCCTCACGTGCACTTCCTGTGTCCCAACCCATTACAGGGGCTTCTCTCCAGTAGCCCTATCGAGGTTCGTGACGCGTGACCCCTGCCTTGCGAACAACGAGGGAGGAACGAGGCTTCACGAACGACGCACGAAGTGGTATCATGCGGCCAACAATCTGGTGGAGCCGGCGTGGATCTTGATTCGTTCAGGCAGATGGTCGCAAAAAACCCACGGGGCTTTCTCGGCCGTTTCGGGCTCGGGAATAAACTCATTCAAGAAGGCGGGAGTCTCGAAGAGATCGTTGAGCACCTGACCGTCGCCACACAGCTTGACCCGACGCACGTGGCATCGCATCTGGCCCTGGGCCGCGCGCTCATCGGACTTGGCAAACACGATGAAGCCAAGCCGGTTCTCACGGCCGGCATTGACGCTGCTGTATCGGGCCGATCCAACGGTGGACAGGACCTCGTGCCGGAACTGCAGCAGTTGCTTCGCACTCTCGGATAAATACGGCCACACGACTAAGGGAGTCAGTCATGAATCTCGACGAAGCCAGAAAACGTATTGATTCGGCTGTCACGCAGTATGGACAACATGCTGCTCCAGCGATCGATTTGGTCATGAGCGAAGTTCGGTCCGACATGGGCGCTGGCGCATTCAACGAACTGGTCGAGGAGTTCGACTTGGAACTCATGTACGGTATCGCCCCGATGGAATCGGGCTATTCGAGCAGCTAACCCGTGAAAGTCACCCCGCCTTGCCACTGATCTGGGCTGCGATTTCTGCACATGGGTTTGGACACGCGGCGCAGGTCGTACCGGTCCTCAATGCCCTCGGCCGACTCGTTCCCGACCTGCGTGTCATCTTGCGAACTACCGTCTCCGCCTCGTTCTTCAAAGATCGCCTGCTGATTCCCTGGGAACTGAGCGCCGTCCGACAAGACATCGGCTGCATTCAGGATGGTCCGCTGACAATCGATGTAGAAGCGACCTGGCTGGAGCATGAGCGATTTCACGCAACATGGAATGACCGGCTTCAACAGGAAGTGACCGCGATAACGGCTGCCCGACCGGATCTGGTGCTGGCCGATATTCCCTATCTTGCCCTCGCGGCTGGAAAGGCCGCGGCGATCCCCACCGTCGCCTTAGCGAGCTTCACGTGGGATCTCATCCTATCGGATTTCCTTGCTCCTCCCTCCATCGACAAATTGGCGCTCCTTCATTCAATTCGTCAGAGCTACGCGCAAGCCGACGTGGCCCTGCGACTAATCCCTGCCCCGAAGATCGATGTGTTTGAGTACAACGTCGACATCGGCCCCATCGCCGAGCCGGCTGCTCCGGCCCGCGACCAGCTCGCCACAGTGCTTGCGTTGGACCCGGGCGAACGGACCGTGCTTGTTGGATTCGGCGGTATTCCGATGACCTCGCTCCCATTTGCCGATCTCGAGCAACTCACGGGCTACCGGTTTCTGTTCGATGGACCGATTCTATCGGGCAGCACCACATTCGCATCGACTCACTCCCTCCCCTTCTCCTTCAAAACATTGAAGGCCTCCGTCGATGTCATCATGACAAAGCCAGGCTATGGAACTATTGTCGAGGCAGTCGAACTTCAACAACCCCTCCTGTACGTCCGGCGACACAATTTTGCGGACGAACCGCCGTTGGTCGACTATCTGCATCGCTACGGACGCAGTGTCGAATTGTCGATCGACGACTTTATGCGAGGCCGGTGGGAACCTGCCTTACAGCAAGCCTTGGCCTCGCCAGTGCCCTCGTTGTCGGCGCTTTTCCCCACCGGCGGCCCCGAGGCGGCAGCCGTCATCGCACAGCAACTGAGCAAAGTCAGGACGCACAGCAACGATCGCACTAACCCTAAGGCTGTTCAAAAGGGCCACAACGCCTGAAAAATGCTGAGGCTGAGGTTATGGTGCGTCTACTTGCTCGATTGCTCACCATTCTCATCGGAGTTTTCGATCAGATCTCGGGGCTTGTGTTCCGTGTTCAACAGCTTCTCACCGGAATCCTCCCGGCCTTGTTGCCGCCAAAAGAGTTGACCGGACTGATCCGCAACCACTATGACGACAGTTACCAGGATGTGGCAACACGTCTTCCCGAAAACTGGTACAGGTGGACATTAGAGAACTGGGAAGAAGCTGTGCTCGCGCGTCACAAAATGACGTCTGGTACCATTTTAGTCCTTGGAGCAGGCGTGGGTCGCGAGTCTATCGCACTGGCACAGCGCGGCTTTTTCGTCGTGGGGCTCGATATTAACCGGGAAAGTCTGTGCGTCGCTTCTCGGCAATCGACAGTCAACGGCCTGAGGCCCCTCTTTGCACAGGCGGACTTCTTGGCTATTCCAATCCGCCCCGTTCGAGTGAACTACGTGTTCATGTCCGGCATCATGTACAGTTCGATCCCCGGCCGGCAACAGCGACAGGCGTGGCTCCGAAGCCTCCGTCCCTGCCTGAAAGAACAGGGGCTGGTTGTGCTTAACTTCCTGATTGCTCGGGAAATGGAGACAAGAATGCACCGGCTCATTCACAGGCTCAACCGTTGGCTCACCACACTACCCGGTGCTAATCAGTCGTATCAATTGGGCGACACCTGTTCTCAGAGCCACTTCCTGCATGCTTTCATCAATGAAGAAGAGATTAGGTCAGAGGTTCGAGATGCAGGTGCCTCGGTCGACCACTTATCCTGGCATGAAGGATATGCCG
>JACAFD010000169.1 GCA_013388555.1 Nitrospirota bacterium
GGCTTGCGGCCCGGCTCGGCACGCCAGGTCTCAAGGTCGTAGACCTGCGACCCCAGCCGGAATACAACGCGGCGCACATTCCGGGTTCCCTCAGCCTTAATGTCGAGAGTTTCCGCGGCAACATCGGGGGAGTGCCGTCTTTGCTCCTGCCACCCCCCATGCTCGCCGCCCAGTTTTCACTCCTGGGGTTGCAGCCCTCAGACACCATTGTTCTCGTGTCCGGCGACAAGTTGTACGATACCACCTTGGCCGGCATGGCGTTCGAGCGGCTGGGGCACATGGATTACGCCGTGCTGAACGGAGGGTACGCCAAGTGGGCGCAGGAAGGCCGGCCCACAGACGCGGCGTTGCCTACCGTAACCGAATCGAAATACCCGGTAAAAAAGGACGCCGATGACTTCACTGTGGATTTCCAGGCTGTGGCCGCCCAACTCGGCAAGCCGGGCGTCGTGATTATTGACGTGCGGCCGGCGGACTTCTACACGGGTAAAAAATCAGACGAAGCCCGTGCCGGTCATATCCCCGGCGCGGTCAGTCGCCCCTTCACGGAAGATGTCATCACGAGCTCCAACAAGGTCGTCTCCTTCAAGCCGGCCGACGCCCTGGCCGCAGCATACAGTCAGATAATTCCCTCCAAAGCCACAGAGGTCATCGTGCATTGCCGCACCGGGCATCAGGCCAGCCAGACCTTCTTCATGCTGAAGCGTCTGCTGGGCTATACGAATGTCCGATGGTACGACGCCGGCTGGACCGAATGGGCTGCCCGCTCAGAACTTCCGATCGTGAACGAAACGCAGGACGTCAAGAGCAAGAAGTGACGCTTGCGGGAACTCACCGAGCAGCTCACCAAGATGAACAGCACGCCAGAGGACAAAAAAATGAGTTTGATGGCCGGCGTCACACCCACATGGTGGAACAGCGGATCACCATGGATGCGCGAAAGGCAAAGATGGAGGAGGAGATGATGCAGTTGCGTTCACGACCAGCCTGTGAAGTGAACTCTTAGGATGATCCATACGTTACTATATACCGATCAAACTCATTGCTACGAACCAATACTTCACGATGATGAGAAGAACCGGGTGATGTTTTCGAAACGAACGGTATGTGTGCCAACGTGTGATTAACTGCCTCAAAAGAATATTATATAAAACCAAGTGCATAAGCAGAGAAGGTGGGTTATGGCCAAGAAAGACAAGGACTATTTCAAGGCTCTCAAAGAAACGAAACATTCTCTGTTTTCCCCTCCCATTCACAGCTTTTTCAAACACCTGTTTGGTTCTGGATCTGCGAAGAAAGAATATGAGCCGACGCGCACTGGGCTGAGTCCGGACAGCCTTGCCCGCGCGCTGCGGGACAACCTCTTCTTTACCCAGGGAAAGATCCCGGAGGTAGCCACGCACCATGACTGGTACGCGGCTCTGGCCTATACGGTGCGCGACCGCCTGCTTCAGCGCTGGATCAAAACGGTTCACACACTCATGAAACAGGATATCCGGGTAGTGAGCTACCTCTCGGCCGAATTCCTCATGGGGCCGCACCTCGCTAATGCCCTCATCAATCTGGGAATCTACGAGCAGACCCGTCAGGCGGTTGCCCAATTGGGGCTCGATCTGAACGATCTTCTGCTGCAGGAGGAGGAACCAGGCCTGGGGAACGGAGGTCTCGGGAGGCTGGCTGCCTGTTTTCTGGATTCTCTTGCTACGCTGGAAATACCTGCCATAGGCTACGGCATCCGTTATGAGTTCGGCATCTTCAACCAGCTGATTCGCGACGGTTACCAGGTGGAGATTGCCGACAAGTGGCTCCGGTACGGCAACCCCTGGGAACTAGCCCGCCCGGAGATTGCCTACGATATAGGATTTGGCGGACATACAGAGACTGACCTCGATCTTGAGGGGCGACTTCGGGTGCGCTGGGTTCCCGCCCGGCTGGTGAAAGGTGTTGCATACGATACTCCCGTTTTGGGCTACCGGGTGAACACCACCAACATCCTGCGCCTGTGGAAGGCGGAGGCCGCCGAGTCCTTCGATTTCGAGGCCTTCAATGTGGGCGACTATTTTCGAGCCGTAGGCGACTATTTTCGAGCCGTAGACGAAAAGGTCAGTTCGGAGACCATCACCAAGGTCCTCTATCCGAACGACGTGCCTTACCAGGGAAAACAGTTGCGTCTCGCCCAACAGTACTTTTTCGTCTCCTGTTCGTTGAAAGACATGATCCGCATCCATCTACTTTCCGGGAATCACCTGGATACCTTTGCCGCCGCGTGGGCGGTGCAACTCAACGACACCTATCCTTCAATTGCCGTGGCGGAGCTTATGCGGCTGCTCGTGGACGAGCACCTCATGGAGTGGGAGACGGCCTGGGGCATCACACGGAACACCTGCGCCTTTACCAACCACACGTTTCTCCCCGAGGCGCTGGAAAAATGGCCTCTGCCGCTCTTTCAACAAATGCTGCCGAGGCATCTCGAGATCATCAACGAGATCAATCAGCGTTTTCTGGACGAGGTCCTGGTGCGGTTTCCGGGGGACGACCAGCGTCTGGCGCGCCTCTCCCTCATCGACGAAACCGGCGAGAAGCATGTCCGGATGGCGCACTTGGCAACCGTAGGCACCCACGCGGTCAATGGCGTCGCGGCTCTGCACTCGGATCTCCTGAAGCAGACGGTGCTCCGCGATTTTTATGAACTTGATCCAGACAAGTTCCACAATGTTACGAACGGGGTCACGCCCAGGCGCTGGTTGGTCCTCAGCAATCCGAGGCTTGCTGCTTTGATAACCCGCAAGATCGGAGAATCCTGGATCTGCAACATGGAAGGGGAGTTGCGCCGGCTCGAGCACTGGTCCGGCGACCCGTCTTTCCAGAACAAATGGCGGCAAGTCAAGCGCGACAACAAGACCGATCTCGCCGGATTGATCAAGGAACGCACCGGCATTGTCGTCGACCCGGACACCCTCTTCGACATCCAGGTGAAGCGTCTGCACGAGTACAAGCGGCAGCACCTCAACGTGCTCCACATCGTTACCC
>JACAFD010000296.1 GCA_013388555.1 Nitrospirota bacterium
GAGCACGATCTGAACGCCAGCTTGGCGCAGGGTCAACCGGTGGCGAAGGTCGAAAAGAAGAAGAAGGATGATGACGAGGAGGAAGACGAGAAGGATTAACCTCGACTTCGTCTTAGTGTCTCCGTAAGAATGAACCGCCTTGCATCTAGTTGATCAGATGCAAGGCGGTTCTATTTTGTGCGGGTGTGAGAGGAAGCGGAGTGACGAGTGGGGTGCTCAAAATTCCGTTCAACAAGGCCCTATCGAACAATCGATCGCTCTGCAGCGACACAGTCTATGGTATAGTCCTCAACCATTGTGAGAGGTTCACTGTATGAACGGCTCGACGCGCAGTTGCTCCCCCTCCGTTGTTGTGATCATTTTCCTGGGAATCATCCTTGCACTGCTTCCGTTGGCGAGCCGAGGTTACGCGCAATCGGAGGAAGACCAGCCTACATGGCTTGACGCACTCAAGAGCCTGTCGAGCGAACGGATGCTCGCCGACGTGCGCACGTTAAGCAGCCCAGCGTTCAACGGACGGCAAGCCGGATCCGCCGATGACCTGCGATCCGCACAGTGGGTTGCACAGGAATTGGCTTCGGCAGGGGTACAACTACCGCGCATTGACAACGAGGGAATCGCCTTCCCCTCTCCCGGAGCCGGGAAGGAAGAGCCCGGCATCATGGCCGCTGTGGTTCCCACGCCACTCATCGAACCTAACCCGGTCGTTCGCACCGGCGCAGCGGACCAGTTGGTCACCGCGGAGCTGGGCAAGGACTACTTCCCGGTCTTTGACTCCCCCTCTGCCGATCTCCAGGGTCAGGTTGTCTTCGTCGGGTACGGCATTGTCGATCCCGCTCAAGGAATCGACGATTACGCCGGTGTCGATGTGAAGAACTGCATCGTGCTCTTCTTGCGTGGCAAACCGGATCACTACCCAAGCCCGGTCAGCCACGCCGATAAGGTCCGCTTCGCACGAGATCGAGGAGCCGTGGCCTACCTGACCGCTACAGGGCCGATTATCAGCCCCTATGAAATACGCCGCGGCGCGACGGGAAGGCCCAGCGCAATGTATGGGCAGCTCCCCCCTGCCCAAGCCCTCCCTGGCGCATGGATCAGCACCAAATTGGCCGAGACGCTTCTCGCTGGAAGCGGCGGGGAGTCCAATCCTAACCACTTTCGCATCCTCCAAGAACAACTCAATAACGCCCCGTCAGCGCGATCGCGCCTCGTCAATCGATTTGCATCTCTCCATTGGAAAACCACGATCGCGGACGGCTTGCTGACGAACGTGGTGGGGATGATTCCTGGGACAGGGACGGATACTATTGTCATCGCCGCCCATCGCGACCATTTCGGACGTCCAGCGGGCCTCTGGTTTCCCGGCGCGGACGACAATGCCTCAGGAACGGCTGTAGTCCTGGAGGTTGCACGTGCCCTTGGGAAAATCGGCCTGCGCCCTGAACGGACGATCCTCTTTGTTTCCTTTAGCGGACAGGAGAGAGATGTGCTCGGGTCGCGCCTCTATACATCGAGACCCGTCATCCCCCTCGACTCAACAAGGGCCATGGTCAACATCGACCATGTCGGAGCGGGAGACAGCGTGTTAATGTTCCGTGTCGCAGAGTTGAAGAAATCTGTGTTACGGGAAGCAGGGTTTGTCGCAGGGTTGGTCAAGAAGCTTGATTATTACAGTTTCTTGCCCGGCGGCGACGACGGACCGTTCAAAGAGGCCGGCATTCCAACTGTCAGCATCGCAAGCGGCGGGGTCCACCCGCACATGAGTCTGCCCACCGACACCGCCGACACGATCAATCCGGAAATTTTGCGGACCATCGCACGGTATGTCGTAGCACTCACCTGGCAACTGGCGAATTCTCAATAAGAGATACGCGAGGCTAATCCGTTCTCTTCACGTGGCGTTCAGATCGTGTTCCGAAACCTTCTTCTGCACGCTCAGATCAATGGCGCATATGAGCCCTTGAGGAATCCGGGAGGAGGCGGAACGACCTCAGCATTTTCCCGCCCTGGGCGTCATACGGCACGAGACCGTACACGTACTGATCGTTCGCAAGATAGACGAACTCGTTAGGGGCAGGTTGCTGGCGGAGGGTCACTCTCAACCCTTCCTTCACGCCTGTCAGTCGAACCAAAGAAATCTCGCTGCCGGGAGGCAGCAGTCCGGATGAGTCGAGCCAGTCCTGCAGCAAGCGTTCCGGCGATCGCTCGAACACGCTGACGGTCAAACCCGAAGGTCCACGATCTGCCACCCGGCCGGTCGCGGGATCTTTCCGTTGAAAACGTACGCGCTGGACCGCCGTCGGCTGTGTGGTTGTCTGGGCGGGGCCTTCGGTGAGAGGCACGTATTCTCTTGGATAGTACTTGACCGTAAAACCATAGGTGCGGTCAGTATATTTGTCTCGCATCTCCGCCTGGACGACAGGCGCTGAGTCCGTCGACTTGCCGATTTGCCGCACCGTGTTGTCGCACCCGGACAAGACGAGACCCACGACAATCATCTTTGAAAGCCAACCGACTCGAAACACCATCGGTGTACCGTTCGCCATGTGATGCACCCCTCGTGCTTCCTGCCCCTGTGTGTATAACCGACGAATCGGCACGGCGGTCCACCGATCGGCTCATGGAGGGTGGCGTACAACTGATTCGGCGCATTGCTGCGCGCGTCATCTTGCACGGAGGCAGCCGAGGATGTCAATGCATCGAGCGTACAAACGGCACGATCGAGCCAGGCCTTTGGCGGGACCGCCGTGAGCGCTTCGGACACTTAAAACCGGCACGTCATTGGCTCTGCGTCAGGGGATTCGAGGCAGACGGCCGCAAGTGTTTGAAAAACAGTGCGGCCTCTTGACACTTTGTAATTTGCTATGTTACATCGCCTTGCTTAGTTCGGTTGATAAGATGGCATAGGAGACAACTTCCCGGCATATGGTTATGCCTGGATGGTCTCTGTGCTATCGGCGTGTTAAGATACATTACTTTCGATGTGGCAGCCCAACGGGAAATAGAAACATACCTGATGGACCCCATGAAGTTGGGCCTCGTCGATAGATCGGACTCACTCATTTATCAAAATAAGGAGGCGGGAATGACGGGAAGGAATTTCGGTCTGGCGATCGTGATGATGGGGAGTGCTCTGATTCTGTCAGGAGGCATGGCGTTCGCTGATGATGACCCCGCATTGCCCCCGGTTCCAGCCGAGTATGCCGACAAAAAGATGCCGGCTGGAGGATGGACGGATCCGAAGGCGATCGAAGAGGGAGAGCTGATTTACAAGGGCGAGGTTAATCCGAACGTCAATTGCGGCAGCTGCCACGGCAAGGACGGCACACCGGTCAAGAAAGGCGCGCGGGATATGCGCGATCCTAAAAATATCTGCCGCTGGTCTGACGCATTCTGGTTCTGGCGAATCTCGGAAGGTATCCCGAAGACAAAAATGAAAGGTTTCAAGAACGCCCTGACGGAAGAGCAGATCTGGCATGTGATGGCGTTTGAGAACATGTTCTCAAACGGAGGCAAGCCGCACGACCACTCGTGCTACAAACCGTAAGCAGGAAGGTAACGACAATGCCCTGAACCGGGGCTGACACCATTCGGTTCGCCCGCGTCGTATGAGAGAAGACAGTATCAGGGCAGTCCAAAATCAAAGGAGGCGTCATGTCTATTAGTTTATCTCGTTGTGTGCGCACGGCCGGATTGGTCGGCGCATTTATGATGACCCCATATCTGGGCATCCATGCAGGTGTGGTGTCGGCAGAGACCATCAAAGCGCAACTGGCGTTCGCACCCAATGTTCCTCCTCCCATCAAACGAACCGAGCCCGCCACGGTCCTCGTCAACTTGACATCGGACGAGTGGGTCGGTCCGCTGAGCGACGATAACAACTATGAGTTCTGGGGTTTTAATAAGCACACCCCAGGACCCATGATCCGTGTCATGTTGGGCGATACGGTTGAAATCCGCATGAAGAACGATAAGAACAGCAAGGAATCCCACAATATCGACTTCCATGCGATCACGCGGCCAGGCGGCGGGGCGAGCCTGCTCAATAGCGAGCCAGGGCAAGAAAGCGGGGGAAGGATTAAGATGATCATTCCTGGCATCTTTATGTATCACTGCGCCACCGCCTCGCCGTCCATTCCCGAGCACGTGTCGAATGGCATGTACGGCACGATCATCGTCGAGCCGGCGGGTGGGCTGAAGCCTGTCGACAGGGAATATCAGATCACGCAAAGCGAGTTTTACACGAAAGAGGGTGCTGAGAAGGGCGAGACGATGGAATTTTCGTACGAAGCTGGGTTAGATGAGCGCCCTTCCCATGTGGGCTATAACGGCCATAAGACTTCGATGGTCAAGAAC
>JACAFD010000297.1 GCA_013388555.1 Nitrospirota bacterium
AAACCCCCCAGGCCGCCAGCCCAGCGGCCCCCGCACCGATCACTGCGATATCGTGCCTGTCATCACGGTTAGACATTAGAGAGTTTTAACTGCCAGTTAACACCCTATTAATCTTGCAATGCTAAATTCCCCCATGCAAGGCCGACTCACCGGCATTGGAACACATGAGAGCAGGAGGTGAACCCGATGACCTGTCAAAAATGCAAAGGACTGATGGTGAAAGAGTGGCGACCAGAATTCTCTCAGGAAGCCGCGGTGCTCCGCTGTATCAATTGCGGACTGGTCCTTGATCCGCTGATTGCACAGAATCGCGTGATCTCAGTGGGTGTGAAGCAGCGGGTCCTGAAGGCGGCTTGATGCTTTACTCTACTTTGTAAGCCAGTTCGGTCGGTGCGGGCGACTTGCCGCACCAACCGAATTGGGCAGGTGTGGACGTTGCGCTCGTGGTTAGACCGAAAACTCCGCCCATAAGAATGTGTGATCTGAGGGGTCTCTCGCTCGCCGCGGCTCGATGTCCACGTCTACTCTTTGACATTTCTCTGCCAGTGGGGCCGTTGCCAGAATATGGTCGATGCGCCAGCCTTTGTTCGCTTCCAGCGAACCAGGTGCCCGATAATCCCAAAACGTGTACTGTTGTCGATCGGGATAGAGTTTCACGAACACGTCCTGAAATCCCCATGCCACTGTCTGCTCATAGGCCCGGCGCGCATCTTCGTGATAGCAGACATGCTTGAGATGTTTTTCGGGGCTGTGCACATCCATCGGCCGTGGAGCGACGTTCATGTCACCGCACCAGATAGCTGGCTTATTCGGCGGCACATGCTTCTCGAAATATTTACGCAGTCGATTGTACCAGACAAGCTTGTATTGATATTTCGGTGAGTCTATCTCGAACCCCTGCGGGACGTAGGTATTGACGATGGGAATCCCCTTGATTACCACACGCAAGAGCCGCGCCTCCTCCGATTCGCCTCCATCGTCAAACCCGTATGCCACAGACTCCGGTTTCTCCCGGCTCAATATCGCGACACCATTATAAGACTTCATTCCCCGATAAGTGATTGTGTACCCGGATTCTGCCAATGCCAATAGCGGAAACTCGCTATCCTGAACTTTGGTTTCTTGAAGACATAGCACATCAGGTTTCTGCTGGGCCAGCCAGCCTAGCACGATCGGTAACCGTTTTCGGAGAGAATTAACATTGAAGGTGGCGATTTTCATTAACAGACCCATCAGGAGTTAGGTGCCGCATCCTAGCAAAAGGCCTAAGAGGGAACAAGCGAGAGAAATGGTCAATGGAAAGGGTACAAGAGAGTCAATTCCAGCCATTATGGTAGCTGGTTACAGCGTGACCGTGAGTTAATCCCTTCAAGCAAGTTTTTCCCATGCCTGGCCTTGATCCCAATGGACTTCAGAGATAGAACGACCCTCCGGACGAAATGCCTCCCGAGGGCCAGGCAATCAACTGTCGCATTTGCGAAAATTATGGTGCAGGAGCAGGAGTGGTAGCAGGAGCAGGCGGATCCGCCATCGTGGCGTCTTTGTGCGCCTTCATCTTGTCCATCATTTCATGGCGCTGGGCCTTCATCTTCTCTCTATACTGCATTATCGGGCCTTTCTTCCCTCCTCTCTTCGTTCTTATTTCGCTCTCCATCGCACTATCTTGAGGCTTCATCGCATCTTTCCCGGCTTTGATCTCATCATTCATAGGACCCATCTCACTTTTCAAGGCATCGTCCGCCAGTACGAGCGAACCGGTTCCAAGCCATGATAATGCTGCAAACGCGACAATGGTCAACGTATGCACGGGACACCTCCTTATCAAAGGATGTTGGGTTTGGGCTCACACCTCGAGTTTCTTGTTAGATAAATGCAGCGTCGCATGACTTGTATGGTCTGTCAATTTGAACGCAAAATGGCTAATCGTGAATGATGATCTGTCCGCGCGCCGCATCCAAGCTGATTCGATCGCCTTCTTTGAGTCTGCTGGTAATGCCAAAGACATTCGCTACTGCCGGCAATCCGTACTCGCGAGCAATGATCGCTCCGTGTGACAATGTCCCGCCCATCTCGGCGACGAGTCCCGATGCCACGCCAAATAACGGTGCCATGCCGGGATCAATCACTGAGACCACAAGAATATCGCCACGGCAGACCCGACTCCAATCCTCTATCGATCGGACGAAGCGAACAGGCCCCACGACCAGTCCCGGACTGATGGGAATACCGTGCAGGATCTTCTCCGAATCCATAGGCGTGGGTGTGTCTGTGCCACGGACCATAGCTTTCCAATCCTGAATCGTGTCTGGAACGCTGATCGTGGCGTAACGGTCTCGTTCGGCCCGGCGGGTCTCAATCAGCCCTCGCCAATCACGTAGCCCTCCGGCCAACCAATCTGTCCGCTCTTTGAGCGTGAGGTAGAAAATATCCTCCTGAGACGAGAGTCGTCCCTGCTCTACCAGCAACTCGCCAAGGCGAAGCAGTAAGCTACGTACCGCTGCCGAGTAGTGCATCAGATAGTGCCGGTTCGCCTCCCGCAGGGCGAAGAAGCAGCAAAGCCGTCGAT
>JACAFD010000127.1 GCA_013388555.1 Nitrospirota bacterium
AACCGAGCGGGTGCGATATCTCCGTTAAGCATAGACCTGGCGTCGCACGAACACGTTTCTCAGACACTGGTAGGTTGCCACCGCAGATTGAAAACCGAGGTGCTGCGTAAACCAGATGCCCGCTGACCATCCATGAATACCGTAGTATTCGGGACCGGTAGTCCGTTGAAGCCGCGGAGATCGACCGTTTGTTGAAAGGCATTGCCAACACCGTCGTACATCACGATGCCCGTTGCCCATTGTATAGCTTCTTGTACCGTCTTAGCTCCGCTCTTTTTGATCTCATCTGCGGTGATGACGGTCACTTTTGCCGGAAGTGTTTTGGCATCGACAGGCGCGTCAGGCAGACGTGTACTTGAGACGACGACTTCCCTGGTCTCAAGGACCTCCTCTGACTCGGCATGGGTGGTAGAAGCAACGAGGCAGGATAACAGGACAGCACAAGCAGAAAAACCTGTAAGATGAATGCGCACAGAGACCTCCCTTAGACTCGAAGGGTCCAGTCGAAATCTCCGTCGGATGGGTCTCCTGACTTGCGGATCGTCGCTTTCTTCCGCCTTCCCAGCAGGACCAGTCGCTGGTCAATGGTCATTGGTCAATGGAATAAATCATCCCTATTGACCGTTGACGATTGACTAATGACCTCCCCACCAGTGGCTTATCTGGAAGAACGCTCCCCGCTGACAGTGGCGGCACCGTGATGGATTTGCACCATCTTCCCCGTCCCCGACAGTGTATTGACTCGAACAACCGTTCTCCCCGGTTAAACAGCACCCCCTGAAACCAATGGGCGGCTCGGGTACATAAGCTCGCCCAGGCTAAAGACTCACACCATCCCGGATACGGCAACGGTCTGATGACCATCCTGACTGGGCAAAGAAACTCGCGGCAACCCCGTATCAGGGTGCGCATCGACCAACACCTGACAGCCGTAGACCTCGGCCAAGACCTGAGGATGAATCACTTCTTGAGGAGAGCCGAAACAAACCACGGCTCCCTGTTTCATAACCAGAATGCGATCACAGTATTGGCTTGCCAGATTGATATCGTGCGAAACGAGTACCACCGTCATCTGCAATTGAGCGTGAACCCGCTTGAGAATCCGGCATACGTCGAGCTGATGGTTCAGGTCGAGATGCGCGGTCGGCTCATCGAGCATCAGCACACGAGGCACCTGGGCCAAGGCGCGCGCGAGCAGCACTCGTTGTCTCTCTCCTGCTGACAGCGTATCGATCATCCGATTGGCCAGATGGGTGACATCCGTCTGGGCCATGGCATCCTCTGCAACAGCAAGATCGTCTTGCCGCTCCCACCCGACAAGATTCCACACCCCGCCGCGACGATAGGGAAACCGTCCCATCAACACCATGTCCAATACGGAAAACGGGAAGTCGTACGAGAGATCCTGCGGCATATAGGCCACCTGCCTGGCGATTGACTCACGTGACAATGTTCCCATCTCAGCTCCAAACAGGCGTATGCTTCCTTCCTGAGGTCGAACCAGTTTCGTCAACAGCTTCAGCAACGAACTTTTTCCTGAACCGTTGGGGCCAATCACGCCGACAATCTCGCCCTGGTGGACGGCAAACTCCATCCCTTTGATAATCCAGCCTGAAACAGCATCAGACGGACTGCTTCGCACAGAGTCATACCGGAACGACAACCGATTGACCTCGAAGGCCGGGGAGGGAGAAGAACCAGCACTGACCGATGCTTGTTGGCTCATGCGAAAAACCGATACTTCCGAGTCATCAGGAGATAGATAAAGAACGGGCCGCCGATCAATGCGGTAATGACGCCGACCGGTATTTCTGCCGGTGCCACGACCGTACGCGCAACGGTATCCGCCACCATCAATAAGATGCCTCCGCCTAACGCAGAAACCGGTAACAGCAGCCGGTGATCCGCCCCGCACAGTATCCGCACGAGATGTGGAACCACCATGCCGACAAATCCGATCATGCCGCTGACCGACACGACGGCCCCCGTCAGCACAGCTGAAACAAGGAAGACGAGCCGTTGAACTCGATCTGAGTCGACCCCTGAGGAACGAGCCGCGTCCTCGCCCACAGCAAGCAGATTCAAGGCCTGGCTTTCCCGGAGAAGTAGGACCACGGCCAGCATTAAGGAAGCTCCGATCCCGATCAGCGCAGGAATGCTCGGTGCACTCAGCGTCCCCATCAGCCACATGACAACCCGATAGAGTGACGCCGGATTCAAGATCGATGTAGCGAACATCATGAGTGCTGAACAGACGGCGTTCACAATCACCCCCGCGAGCAACAGTTTGTGCATGGGCAGCTGTCCTTGCGAGGCCGCCACCCCATACACGAGGACGATAGAGAGACCACCTCCGATGAAGGCACACAACGGCAACCCCAGCCCACCTACGATCGAACCAAGCCCGAGGGCGAGTCCAATCGTCGCCCCGAACGCAGCCCCGCTCGAGATACCGAGCACGTAGGGATCGGCCAGGGGGTTGCGGACGAGGGCTTGCAGCGCGGCTCCTGTAATCGCCAACGATGCGCCCACGAATAACCCCATGAGAATCCGCGGAAACTGAATGTCCCAGATGATGGCCCGAGCTACTTCTTCACTCCCGGACTTCGTAAAGGTTAGAGCAGACCACAGCTCCGCCATGGTCAGCGCATGCGCCCCGAACTGGAGACAGAACATGATGGCGCCGCAGGTCAGAAACACCATGAGTCCCATCACCGCATACCACCGACGAGCACGCAGGGCCTGCCATGATGCCACCCCTTCATGGATCCGCGATGGAACAGGCGGAGCTATCGTCGATGGATCGGACAGGCTAGATTGAGATGGAGGATGAACGATCATGGTTTCTCTGGGTGGGACTGTCCGGTAAATGCCTCGGGGTGAATGGCCTTCGCAAGAAGCTCGAGCCCTTCCACGATTCGAGGCCCAGGTCGGTTGACCAGCACACTCGGTATAAGAACCAGGCGATTGTGTCTCACTGCTGACAGGCTCGACCACCGCCGCCACTGCTGTTGATCTTCATCTGGAATACCTTCCGTCGTGCCGACCGGAAAAATAATGACTTCCGGGTTGCGGGCCAGCACTTCCTCCAGCGCGAACTTCGGGTAGGCCATCGACGTGTCGGCGGCTATGTTGGCACCGCCCGCGAGTTCAATCAGTTGGTGGATAAAACTTCCAGGCCCTACCGTTTGTAGGGGGTCCGTATTTAACACATAGAGGACACGAGGGCGGGCCAGTGATTGGGTACGCTCCCTGACGACCGCCGTGCGCTGCCGAATGGCTGCCGCCAGCTCGTCCCCTGCCTTGCTTCGATCAAACAGCCGTGCAATGGATTGAACCTGTGCAAGCACATCCTCCAGTTGAGCAGCGTGCAACACAAAGGTAGGAACTTTAAGCCGATCGAGATGTTGAAGAAGATCCGGCTGGATCATGTCCTGCGGGACCAGAACCAGGTCCGGCTTGAGGGCAAGAATTTGCTCGATGCTCGGATTCATCCCCCCTAAGTGTGTCTTGCTCTGCGCTTCGGGAGGATAGTCGCAGAATGGCGTCACAGCCACGACCCTCTCTTCAAGGCCGAGCGCAAACAATATTTCCGTGACGTTCGGTGCCATCGAGACCACACGGCTGGGTGCCTTTGCAAGAAAGAGCTTTCTCCCCGATGCGTCCACGAAGGTCCGTGGCGTAATGTTCGCCATGAAGGGCATGCCGGTCAAAATTCCCTGTTGCCGTCGTTTCATATTCGATGTCTCATCGTCAGCAAGAACAACCGCACTGTCCAACCATAGGAGGCACAGAAAAAATCCACATGCCCAATCTCGCCATTCAGCACGTTCAAAACGGCTTCTCATTTTTCACCCGCCCAACCCCGGCGCGCCAAGACGCGCCGCTCCACGGCAAGGCCGCAACAAGAGAACCGCTGCGACGTACTCGTTCCTGTACGTCGCAGGCGTTGAGCGAAGCGAGAACGAAGCTGAAAGCCGTTTTCAGCGTGCTGAAAATAAAAAATCCTCAAGGCCTGGGAAGACCCTGAGGATTGCTCCCGCAACTCATCCTCGCCAATTCCCCAGCCCACGAGGGAATATCGTTCAACTCTCCGGGGAGGTCTTCTGGCTCATGGCTCGCCCTACTCCCCGCGCCTTCCCATCCGAAGACGTTATTCGTGAATCGTTATTCGTTACCCGCAAGACCTAATCCGGCGTTTAACGTTTCACGCTTCACGTTTCACGTCTTTAACAGACAGTGGCATTCGCGGGTTTCGTCCCCATTTACAGCGGCGGGACCGCGAGGGAGTTGCACCCTCTTCCCATACCCGAGAGTCACAATGTCGGGAGCACTCTAGGAGACCGCAAAGAAGATTGTCAAGTTCATTAATGTCCGTCGGCTTCTCGGCTTGCACAGGTTCTGACAGATACCGATCCATACCCATCAGGAAAAGGGCGAAAGACGGAGATTTTTCAGCCGACCCCACGGCATAGGCTTTGCTCAGCCATGATTGGAAGCCCCCTGCGCATGGAATACCATCTTAGATGAACGGCTGATCCAACATGCATCGTCTGTCTACCTATTTATGAAGCACCTAGTCATTGCTCTCGTCCTCATCTGGGCCGTTTTCCAGCTTTCGAGCTACATCTGGTCCTCAAAAGGCCAATCCCCCAGCCCCCTCTTCACCAGACTCCTGGAGCCGCCGCAATACCGTCTCACCAACCCCTCTGAGAATGGCTACTTCTACCTGCTTGGCTTTGCTGCAGAAGCCACACTCGATCCGGCCAAGGTGGGTCAGGAAATGTGGCTGGAAATCACCTCGGCTCGAGGCAGGGGTGAATTCGATTACGAGAAGCCGGGTCGCTCGAACCTGCAAATTCAGCTTCCGATCGAACAGATCCCACCTTCCTGGGATTCTGAGAATCTCGTGAGTGAGTTCCGCAATAGGCGGGGGCGGATTCAGACGTTGTCCGATCACGAGCGCACCCTGTTGACTCGATACGAACGCTGGCTCGCGATGCCCTTCGAGGATATGGGGTTCGGGCACCACGGTACACCCCGCTTTGCGGAAGTGTTCGTTGCACACCGTCTCTATCTTGCCGACGGGTTTTCTCGCCAGACGACTCTGGGCATGCAACGACTCAAGCAGGATATGCGGATGTGGCGGAACGTATTACGCGATGCGACAACCATCGCCACAAAAGTCATGGCGCAAATCGTGATCACAGACGATCTCCGCCTGCTCTCAAATTTGTTATCGCAGCCCGCCGTCGACCAAACCGTCTTGGCGATGGCCTCCAACATTGCCTCTCCACTCACGGCAGCAGAAGCATCGTTCCACTGGCCGCTTCGACATCAATTCACGCTTGGCGTCCATGAAGATGAATCGGGTACGTTCGGTGCGGAAAAGCAGAGTCAATCTCTGAATCCACAAGAACAGTGGTTGGCAGGCATGGCTCGCCTACCCGACCAGGCCTTTCACCAAATCTCGCATCCACGCAGACACTCATTCCTTGGCATCCCGCTTCAGACGCGGGAGACCTGGGAAATGTATGCCACCTACTACGATGCGATGATCCATGCGACGGAAGCAGGGCAGAGTACTCTACCAAAGATTCACGAACTTGCCGGTGCCGCCCGGCACGGGTTCCTGGAGAACCTCGTCAGCCCAAACTCCTTCGAACCGGACTGGGATCCCTTCCAACATCAGCTGAGGGAAACCGATGCCAGGCTGCGACTCGCCTCGCTACAAGCCGTCTTGCAACGGCCAAGCGCACAGAATACGGTGCCGAATCGACTCGCTCAAGTCGGTTCTGGCTATTATGATCCCTTTAGTGGATTACCGATGTTGTGGAGCCCAACGCAACAGAAGATCTATAGCGTGGGGAAAGATCGATATGACGATGGGGGCGACCCGATTTTTGATATCAGCGTACCCGCTATTGTCTCTCACAAGCCCGCGCCTAAAGAATCGCGAGCATCTACTACAACTCGCAGGCCAACCCATCGCTAACTCATCCGTAGAAGGATGGCCCCCTCCCATCAAACTTGCTTGTCAAGGCGAATAGCCCTGTGGTAAGGTCGGGCGTTCATAATCTGTATCGATTCTAGTAGATGAAGGAGTACCCCCGTGGCATTCACCTGCGATCTCTGTAGCAAGCGTCGCCAGTCCGGCCATAACGTCAGTCACGCCAATAACAAGACCAAACGGATCTTCAAACCCAACCTCCAACCGGTCCGGGCGCTGATCGATGGTCACACAAAGCGCATCAGGGTCTGCACTCGCTGTTTGCGCAGTGGCAAAGTCCAAAAATCCGTCTAACAGGATGCTGAAAAATCCCGCCAGCTTCGTTCTCGCGTCGTTCAGACCCTCAACGTACCCCTGAGGGTACGCCTCGGCCCTTCACTCGCTGCGGCCTTGCTGGACAGTCTTTTTGAGCATCCTGCATTATGCTCGCCTACGGGGCCGACCAGAGAACGCGGCCACTCTGATCAGACAGTTTTACCGCCAATCGATCATCCGGCGAGAGCGACAGCTTCCTGTTTCCATCGCGGCTCACCATCACGAGACCTACCTCGCCGTTTTTGTCCAGGCCTAATCCAGCCCTTGCCTTGCCGGTCGTATCCAGTAGGAGAAACTCTTCTGCATTCATCCCGTTAGCCTTTTGCGCCGTAACGGGTGAAGGGGCTAACCACCACCCACTTAACGCCCCTCCTGTAATGCTTCCGATCAAAGTCACGATGACTAAGAATCCATAATGCCATCGGCTCACAACTCCTCCTTCCCATACACAGAACAGTTATTGCCTGTGCGTGCGCGCCAGGCACGACCTGGCCACTTTTAGCTCTCGTCTTCTCGCGTTTTGCAAGTCTCGCTTTTCTCGCACGTCTCGCGAGTCGTGCCCGAATGCAGGGCACAAAAAAATGACTTGGAGACGTAGCCTCTCAAGTCCTTCACCTCATACGTGTGGTATTTTTCCGCCGGCGTCAATGAAGAAGGCTGCGCCTGAAGAGCCGGCGGCACGAGCAAGCTTGGTTTGGAGCGGGCGAGGGGATTTGAACCCCTGACAACTTGCTTGGGAAGCAAGGACTCTACCACTGAGCTACGCCCGCTCGCTGCGTCGAATCCTACGCTGGCCTCGAAGCCAAGTCAATCGTCAATGGTTTATCTGACAAAAACTACAGTGGCCATTCTCATGCGCCCAGCTAACCATTGACGAATGACCACTGACCAATGACATCGCTATGCCTTCAGTTCCACCAGCGCAAATTTGCGCCTACCGATCTTCAGGCGATATGATCGGCCTGTAACCATAGTTAACACGGCATTCGCATCGCTCTGCTTCTGTTCATCGATCTCTAAACCACCCTGAATAATCAGCCGTCGGGCCTCGCTCTTACTCGGCACAAGCTTCGTCTTCGCCACCAGATCGACCAGACTGATCGTCTGTCCCTCGCGTAGATCGGCCAGGGTCAAGGTTACATGCACATCCGGCTCGCTCGGAAATTCCCGCTCCTGAAATTTCTGTTGAAAGACTGCTTTTGCCTGTTGACCAGCCTCCGCTCCGTGATACCGATTAACAATCAACGCTGCGAGCGTCTGCTTCGCCTCCATCGGGTGCGCAGCCCTGACGCCGCTTAAATCCTCAGTCGTAAGCAGCTCATAATACCGGAGCATCAACGAGTCGCTGATCGACATGAGTTTCCCGAACATGTCGTTCGGTGCGTCTTCGAGTGCAATGTAGTTCCCGACGCTCTTGCTCATTTTTTTTACACCATCCGTGCCTTCCAGTAACGGCATCGTGATAACCACCTGCGGCTCCTGCCCATAGTCACGTTGCAGCTCGCGCCCCATCAGCAGATTGAACTTCTGATCTGTTCCACCCAGTTCTACATCTGATTTGAGCGCCACCGAATCGTAGCCCTGCACAAGCGGATACATGAACTCATGGATACTGATGGGCTTCTGTTCCGCGTAACGCTTACGAAAATCGTCCCGCTCCAACATGCGAGCGACACTGTACTGAGCGCTCAGATGGATCAACGCCTCTGCCGTCATCGTACTCATCCACCTGCTGTTGAACTCCACCACTGTCTTCGCAGGATCGAGAATTTTGAAGATCTGTCGCTCGTAGGTTTTAGCGTTCTCCAGTACTTTTTCTTTCGAAAGCGCGACACGGGTCTCCGATTGGCCGGTCGGATCGCCGATCATGCCGGTAAAATCGCCGATCAAGAAAATGACTTGATGTCCGAGTTCCTGGAAATGCTTGAGCTTGTGGATCAAGACCGTATGGCCCAAATGGAGATCCGGCGCGGTCGGATCGAAGCCTGCCTTCACGCGCAACGGACGATGCTCTTTCAAGGCGCGCGCCAGCTTCGATTCAAGCTCGACCTCTTGGATGACATCCACCACGCCGCGATGTATCAGATCGAGTTGACGGGAAAGCTCGCTCATGTCGCGTTATTCTCTCTGTCTACGGATTTGTCGCCCGGTGTCACCGTGACCAAGGGACGAATACGCTCGAACGTCTTTTTCCCAATACCCTTCACGCCGCGCAAATCATCAAGAGACTGGAAGACTCCCATCGATTGCCGATACTTCATGATCCGTTCTGCCAGCTTAGGGCCGACCCCAGGCAACGCATCAAGATCTTGCTTTGTCGCTCGGTTCAAATCGAGTCGTCTCGTGGAAGACCGGTTCGGCACAGCAGCAGACTGACGATCCGGCAACATGCCGGCTACATATGGGCTCACCGCCGTCGTACGCTCATCGCTGGAAGCCATCTCAGTCTGCGCATCCTCAGATGAATGGGCTGCGATGTCACGTGTTCGATCGAATGAGGTTGGCAGGGTCCACCCGATCCAGAAGACGACACTCAAGGTCGCTGCAAACATCCCGAGTTTTATCAGAAGAGAATAAAACATAGTCGTCAGGTCAAAAGTTGAAAGTCATCAAGTCCAGAGTCCAAAGTCCATGACTTGACGACTTTAAGACTTTTAGACTTTACGGCTTACGCCATCTTTTTTCTAGCCTGATGAATCGCCTTCCCTTCGACATCCTCAGCCGCTTCCATCAAACCTTCAGCCAGCGTCGGATGGGCATGGATCATCTCCGCCATCTGCCTCACCGTTGCACCGACTTGCATCGCCAAGGCCGCTTCATGCACCAGATCTGCTGCATGGGCTCCGACGATATGCACACCCAGAATCCTGCCGCTCGGTGACTCGGCAATGACCTTGAAGAACCCCGTCGTATCCCCTATTGCCTGCGCTTTCCCCACCCCGGCATATCGAAAACGTCCGACCCTCACAGCCAAGTCGGGATTCTGCCCGACAGCCTGCACTCGTTCGCGGGCTTGCTGTTCTGTCACGCCGACACGCCCGATCTCCGGCAGGGTGAAAATTCCGGCAGGGATAACATCGTAGCGGATCGACGTTTCATGCCCCATGATATTCTCGACTGCAACCTTTCCCTGTGCCGAAGCCACATGGGCCAACATCACCTTGCCGACGACATCCCCGATCGCATAGATCCCCGGCACAGTGGTTTCCATCCGCTCGTTGATGAGAATCTCTCCTCGCTGTCCCGTCTGAACACCCACCCTCTCCAATCCAATGCCTTTGCTGTTCAGTCCCCGCCCCACGGACACTAATAGTTTGTCAGCCGCTAGCTGCGTGCCACCTTTCAGATACGCGGTGATGGTCGCCGGCGACCGCTCCAGTCTTTCGACGATGGCCCCGGTCAGAACCGTCACTCCACGTTTTTTCAACTCCCGTTCCATCGTCGATGAGATCTCTTCATCCTCTAGGGGAAGTACGCGCGCCATCAATTCAACAATGGTAACCTCCGTCCCTAGGCCACTATACAGCGCCGCGAATTCGCAGCCTTCAACCCCCGCCCCAATAATCAGCAGGCTGGCAGGGATGATGTTGAGGTCCAGGAGGTGCTGGCTGGTCAGAATCTGCATGCCATCAATCGGAAACTGCGGCAGATTCGGCCAGGACGATCCGGTGGCAATCACGATCGCATCGGCTTGAATATCCCGCACCGTGCCATCGTCCGCGGTCACCGTGACTGTCTGCCGATCCTGCAGCGATCCGGCCCCCTGCACATGTTCGATATTCCACGCTTTGAACAGTGTCGCAATACCCTTCACAAGAGTTGCCACCACTTTATCTTTCCGTGCGACCATCCGGGCAAGATCATAGGTAACTGGTCCCTGAACGAGCAGCCCCATGTCTTCTGATTTCTTAACCTTGTCGCCGAGCTCGACGACTGAGAGAAGGGCCTTACTCGGAATGCAACCCCAATTCAAGCACACGCCGCCGAGGGCATGGGATTCAACGACAGTCACACGGGCGCCAAGCTGAGCTGCCCGGATCGCCGCGACATAGCCGCCAGGTCCCGCGCCGAGCACCGCGATGTGTTTTGGGGAAGTCATTGAGTCATCGGCTCATTGCCGATTGAGTCATTGCGCGAATGATTCAATGTTTCTGGCTGGCAAGAAACGCTTCATACTCCGTTGCCGTCATCAGCTTGTCCAGGTCGCCAGTACCCGAGAGATCGATCACCACCATCCACCCTTTACCATAGGGATCGGAGTTCACCAGTTCCGGGTGATCTTTCAAATCGCCATTGATCTTGGCAATGGTGCCGCTCACGGGTGTGTAGATCGTAGAAGTCGTCTTGGTCGATTCGACCTCGCCAATCTGCTGCCC
>JACAFD010000286.1 GCA_013388555.1 Nitrospirota bacterium
CTCCTGCACCTGCTCGCCCAGGATCGGATGCCAGGCCTTGATCCGATAGGTCCCGGCCGGCAGGTCCGGGATCGCAAAGGTCCCCTCCAGCCCCGTGATGGCATAGTACGGATTCTCCACCGCCAACCCATGCCCCTGCATGTAGGGATGCATCCCGCACTGCATGATGACCCCGCGGCGGTTCCCCGTGAACCGAATCACATCGCTGGTCCCGGCCTTCGTCAGAGCCGGCCGGTGAAACATAATGAAAATATGTTCCCATTCCCGTTCATAGACTTGGAGGTCGTGCGAGACGGCATCAAGATTCTTCACCGTGATGGGACGCTGGTCGCGCATGACCGAGACGAACGGCACGAACTGACAGATATTCGTCTCTAATTTCATGTCCTCGAACGTGAAGGGCTTCCCCTTCTCCACGCCCTCAATGGTCACGATGACGTCCTTCAGCCCCTGCTCCGGCCCCACCGCCACCTCGCGCAGGAACCGGTAGCCCGAGCCATCCGACAGGGCCCCGCAATACTCGCGGTCGGGATAGCGGCGCAGTTCAAAGCCGGTCGGTGGCGGCGGCTCGCCGGCCAACTGCACGGTCCCGGTGACGGTCCCCCCGTTCGCGACCGGCATCACCTCGTAGGCCCAGGCGGTGATCGAACCGCTGGCGACCAGGCTCCAGAGTAGCACGCACCGGATGACCAATCTCATGTAGCCGCCTCGTCTCGTCATATTCGCCATCCATTGCTGATAAATATATGGGGGGAACACTAGTGCTCCCCCCATAGTTCGGATACTGTTAAGTAACCTTGCGTCCGTTGCGATGGGCCTCTTCCTTCTCAACAAGACGCCAGTATCCGCCTATTATTGTCCCGGCATGGACGTCCGCAAGACCTCGCCGTCGGCAGGCTCCCCCTCCGCCGTCTTGGTCGGAGGGCCCTGCGGCATCAAGGGCAGCAGCCGCTGATCACCCACCGGCAACACCTTGAACAGCCCCCATTGCCCGGCATTGGCAAACGCCGGCCGCTGGTTCTTCCACAGATAGTCCCCCACAATCTTGTTCGGCCCGCCCGCCCCACCGGTGAGATAGGCGTTGATCACTTCCGACCCGCCGAACTCCATCGTGCTCACCTGATCCGCCCCCTGCATATAGGGCTCATGCGGCCACTCATGCCCGTCAATCGTGAACAACTGCACCTGCTCACTGAACGCCCCCAGCACATGGATCGCCACCGGATCGCCCGCATGCGCCTGCAACAGCGGCGTGGACGGCGTCTCCCCCGCCTTCACGCAACTGAAGAGCTCCGCCACGTCACACCCCTTTTCGATCCGCCAGGCCGTCGGCTCCGACCGGTAGTTCACCGCCGTGATGCCGGCCACCTGCTGGATATAGGGCATGAAGCTCACCCCCACGATGTTATCCTCGTCCTGGAACATCAGCGAGAAGTCCCGGTAGTTCCTCCGGTTCTCGTTCCCCGCCATCGTCCGATCCACCAGCACATCCGCCCGCCAGCTGCTCTTCAGCGTCACATCGGCCCCCGTGACGGGATCCCGATAGGTGGACCCCTTCGGCCCGACGATGATGGAGCCGAACAGCCCGTTGCGCGGGTTCTCCACCACGTTCCCCCAATCCTGGATCAGCGCGGCCAGCTCCCCATACTCCGGATGGGCATAGTACGTGTACGTCTTGCTCTGCCCCGGACCGATCGTCTGATCGCCCGGATTCTTGCCGACATTGGCGCCGAACGAATCCTTCGGATCGAACGCCATCATATCGACGTGGAAGCCCGCCCGCTCCTTCGCCATCTCATTCTTCAACTGGATCTTCACGCAATCCCCGACGTTGACGTGCAGGGTCAACGGGCTCGGCCGCAATTCCCCGGCCTTCACCTTGCCCCGATCCCCGTCCAGCACGTACATCTTGCCCTGCTCGTTGCCGAAGACCATCTTGCGTTCCAGGTCGACTTCCATCACGCCCGGCGCCCCGTCGTGGTACCGCAGCGTCTGGTCGATCGCCGATACATTGAACGTCTTCACCGGCGCCTCCGCCGGACAGACCGACGGCGCCGACTTCTGAATCTGCTCCCGACTCGGCAAGGGTTTCAGATCCCCTTGCAGCTCATCGAAGACCCGGAAGAGGCCCCAACTGCCTTCGGCAAAGTGCGACGCCCGGCCACTATAGTAGAGATAGTCGCCGGCCTGTTTCTGCGGCCCCCCGGCCGCCGGAATGGCCGGATCGTACCGCTCGCCGATCGCCAGATGGATCGTGCTGCGCGGCATCGCCGTGGCCCCATACCGTTCCATCGGGAACCAGTGGCCGGTCACATGCCAGGTATGCACTTCATTGGCAGAGCCCACCAGGGCCCGCACCAGAATAGGATCGCCCAGATAGGCGCGCAACAACGGTGTGCCTGGATCCCCGTGAATCCCGGAGACAAAGAGCTTCGAGGGGTCCGGATCATTGGCCAAACGCACGCTCAACGGCTCGACGCGCATGCTGTAGCCGCTGCCCGTGGTGGCTTCACCGCCGTTCAAGAACTTCATCGCCGATTGATTAATGCGGGCCGGGAACTGATGGGACGGTGGCCCATCCACCGTCGTCGCCCCCAGTTTCGCTTGTGGGTTGTCGGTGCTGATCAGCTCCGCCGTCCTGGCATTGCTGTCCATGATATGCATCATCACTTCGCGGAAGCTGCCCCGGATATGGGCCGAGACCGGCTCCAACGTGTGAATATCCGCGATGGGGCCGCTCCGAAGTTCTTTCCCCGTCACCGGGTCATGATAGGTCGAGCGCGGGGGCTCCGTAATAAAGGCCGAGAACAGCCCATGGCCCCAGGTATCAGTGCCGAACACGTGGTCATGCCAGAACACGGTCCCCAAATCCGAATCCACATACCACCGCTCACGGATAAACTCGACACTCGCAATGTCGTTCTTCTTGTGCCCATACTTCAACGGCTGATCGAAGGTCACGGTTTTCCCGTTGATGCTCTTGATCCGCGCGACTTCGAAGTAGGTCGGATCGTCCATCCCCACGCCCAGTTCGATATTGACGTGGAACTTGGAGGCATCCGCCACCGTGATGCTGCTCGCGCCGGCCTTGGTATCGGCAGTGAGCACCGTATTGGCCGGCAGCGGCATCCCTTTGGTCGGTTGCGGGTCCGTCAGCATGGTAAAGGCCCGCAAGGACATGTCGTACGAGAAGCCGATCGTCGGCCCATCGGACGCGCTGGTATCGAACTGGAAGAAATGCGGATGAAGATTAATCTTGTTGGACCAGCCGGTCCGCGCATCGTCAGGGATTTCGTTTTTGAAGATGATGTCGACGCAATCATGCACGTTCCCGCGAATCACCAACGGCACCTGTTTGGCCGGAGTCTTTCGGACCTCCGCCTCCTCCTCGTGCAACACATAAATCATGCCGATGGGGTCCACGAGCGCAGCAGACTTTGCGGTGGCCGGCTTGAGAGTGATCGGCAAGGTAATGGAATGGATCGTGAAAAACTTCCGCGGAGCATTTTCCGGACAGAGACTCCAGGGCCCCTGCTCGCCGGGCTTGGCCTGCTCCGTGCTCCTTGTGCCGTCTTCCCTGACACGGAAGGGCTCGAGCCAGGGCGCGCCCCCATGGTTCGGCGCGAAGGGCGGCCGCTTCCCGAGGTGGGGGCGGAGCCACGGAAAGGCCAGCTTGCCGGTCTGCGGATCAAAGGTGATCGGCGGGCGCTTGAGCGGGGTCGGCGATTCATAGTCCGACCACTTATGCGGGGTCTCCGGCTCATTAAGCGCCAACGTGCCTTCCCACTTCCAATTCACCACCGTCGCATCATTCGCCTGGGCCTGTTTCACTTGGTCTTCTGTCTTGCCGGGCAATCCTTGCGGCGGCAACATATATTCGACCCAATCCTTGATGGAGACCTTCACGGGATTGGCTTTCCAGTCAGTCTTGTCTTTCGTGATCTCGTACTTCTTGCCGCCATACCAATCCATGATGTTGCCGACCAACTTATCGGAACTGACAGCAGGCTTAATCTTGCCCTTCCGGTCCGGCAGTTCGACCAGCGGCTTCATCACGTCGGTCTGGAACCCCGGGGATTGGAGCGTGTTATAGACCCGCCAGAAGCCCCACATGCCCGTCACATAGTGCTGCGGAATGTGGCAATGGAACACAAACTCCCCGGCCAAGGCCTGCAAGCCACCCGAGCCCCCCTCCGTCACTTCATCGTAGATCTCCGACGGCCCGATCGATTGCACATCCAACCGGTCCGAGGTATCGCTGATCGGAGGGAACTTCACCGGCCCGTTCTTGCTGAGGGTCGGATCAAGTTTGCTGGTCAACGGCTGTCTGGCCCACCGGATCGATCCGCCATGCAGATGGTGCGAGTGGACAATCTCCGACCCGCCGACCATCCGGAACGTGGCCGGATCCCCCAAATATGACCGCGGCACCGTCGTCGCCGGGTCGCCGAACGTATAGGACCCATAGCCCTGCGACTCATCCGAAAAGCCGATCAGGTGTTCCTGCTGCTCTAGTCTCGTCCCATGTGGTTCACTCCGATAGTTCAAGAGACGCGCAGCCGGCCGGTAGGTATCCGTATGCGGATCGCGTTGCGGCAGCATGTCCCCCTTGCGATTCAACAGCCGGAACGTCTCATCTCCCGCCTCATGATAGAAAATCACAAATTCCCGGAAGTCCGACCCGTTCGCCACATCAATCATGGCTTCCCAGCCGCTCTTCATCTCCTCCCCCGTAAAGGGGCTAAGGAAGCGGGAGCCGCGCGGTTCCACCACGAGCGAGCCCAGCAAGCCCAAGGAATACTGATCCCGGCTCGCATGGCTGTGGAACGCCCGTCCGCCCACCTGCAGATCGGTCGGGATGGCCCATTCGAATTCGCCGCTCTTGCCGGTCGGCACCAAGGCATCCGGATTGTTGGCCGTCGCCGGCTTCCCCGTGCTGGCCACCAACAGCTGGGAGCCGTTCACGATCATATTGGTCGGTTCATCGGCGATCTGGTTGCGCAGGGTGATCCGGAGACAGTCGCCCTGGTTCGCCCGGATCACCAACGGTTGGATGAGGTCACCCTGCAACCCATGCGAAACAGCGCCCCCGGCAAAGGTCGGATCGTCGCTCTCCCGCGCCGCCCGGTTCTTCTCCTCTTCCGCCCGCACCCCAGCCACGTCCTCGGTCAGGACATACATGAAGCCGGGATAGAAGTCCCCAAACCGACTGACCGTGATCTCGACATTGATGGCGGAGATGTCGTAGGCCCGGACCGGCATCTGTGCCGAGCAGCGCGCGCCTTGCGTCACCTTGACCTTGTCTTTGTCTTCCGCGACGAGGAGCACCCCTTGCTGCATCGCATGGGCGCCGGCGCCTTGGAACGGACCTTTGCTCTCCACCTGCCGCTCAATCTGCTCAATCGCGCGAGCCATCTTATCCTGCAGCATCGGACCAGCAGGCTGATGAACGACAGTCGCAGCCGCTTCCGTTTCAGAATTCATCACAGCCGCATGCTGGTGAGAAGTCGTTTCTGCCCATGCCTGGGTAAGACCCAAGACGGCGGCGAGCAATGCAACCCCGGCCTGACTTGCAAACTTTCTGGTGGTCATCCTCTCCTCCTCCTGCATAATATCTGGTGAGTACATACTACTACAGCAATTCTGATCTCTCAATGCTACGTATTAAGCGCTTCTTAAGCGCTTCCGCCGCCTGTCTATGCCATCAGTCTGATGAAGCTTCGTTCTTCGCAGTTGCACGCGCAAGCGACCAGTCCATTATGAGAATACGCCGCCATTACGGATTGGTCTTCGCATCTTCATTCACTGGCACAAGCCGGCAGTGAGTCGCAATTATGGCAAGTCCTGTTTCATCAGGGGGGATGTCATTGAGGGTCAATGCCTGTGCTGAGAAACCGCCGGCCTAAGAAATTATTCACGGTCATACCCCCTCATGTAACAAGGGGGTGGGATGGTCATCTAAGGAACCGGTCGAAAGATACTGAACTTCGCAATAGCTGTCAACCCCTCCTTGATCGATCCTGTTCGACTGCTGAGCACAACTTGCATTTCCTAATTCGGTGGAGTCCCGTGAGTAAACAAGTCACCCTGAGATTCGTGAGAACGTCTTCTTCAATGCGTCAGACTCTACTTATATGCGATAATGCGGGTCATGCCTCTGAAACGTTGGCTGGTCGGCGATCCGCTCAAAAGTGTTCAGGCTGCACAGGAACGGCTGTCGAAAGCCCTCGCTCTCGCAGTCTTCTCCTCAAACGCGATTTCCTCTGTCGCCTATGCCACGGAGGAAATCCTCCTCGTGTTGGTCCTTGCCGGAACCGCCGCGATTGCCTGGTCCATTCCTGTCAGCCTGGCGATTCTGTCTCTTATCGTCATCCTGACCATTTCCTATCGCCAGATCATCTACGAATACCCGGAGGGTGGCGGAGCCTATATTGTAGCCCGCACCAACCTGGGGGAACGTCCGGCACTAATCGCCGCAGGGGCATTGATAATCGACTATGTCCTCACCGTGGCCGTCAGCGTGGCGGCAGGCATCTCAGCCCTCACTTCGGCCGTACCAAGTTTGTTCGAGCATCGCGAGGCCCTGGCGCTCGCCGCAACAGTCTTCATTATCATCATGAATCTGCGCGGTCTAAGGGAGTCGGGAAAATTTTTCGCTATCCCCGTGTACTTTGCCATCGGCACCCTCGGAGTCATGGTGGTGATCGGCTCTATCCATGCCCTGTTTGGACAGGGTGTCTCGGGGTCGCCGGACCACCAGACGGGGGTCGAAGAACTGACGCTATTCTTGATTCTCCGCTCATTCGCTGCCGGCTGTTCAGCCGTAACAGGGATGGAAGTGATTTCGAACGGTGTAAAAACTTTTCGTCGTCCGGAGTCCGAGAACGCCTCAACCACCATGATCTACATGTCTCTGATTCTGGCAGGCCTGTTCATGGGCATCACCTTCCTGGCCTCATACCATGGCATCCTGCCCAAACCGGATGAGACAGTCGTGTCTCAACTGGCACGTCTCACCTTTGGCACCGGGGCTCTTTATTACGCGCTCCAGATTGGAACAATGCTGCTGTTAATCCTTGCCGCCAACAGCGCCTTTGCCGGCTTCCCCCATCTCGCTTCTATCCTGGCACGCGACGGCTATATGCCCCGTCAGATGGCGTCATTCGGCGACCGTTTGGTGTTCTCAAACGGGATCGTCATTCTTGGGGTTTTTGCCTGTTTCCTCCTGATCCTCTTTCACGGCGATCCACACGCCTTGATCCCGCTCTACGCAGTCGGCGTGTTCATCTCCTTCACATTGTCCCAAACCGGCATGGTGCGCCGATGGCTGAGCAAGAAGGGGGCTCACTGGCAAACGAAACTCATCGTGAACGGCCTAGGCGCTATTACAACCGGCATCGCGACCATCATCCTCGCCACCACTAAATTTACCCACGGCGCCTGGATCGTCTTTGTCCTCATCGCCCTATTGGTCTGGATGTTTCTCTCGATCCGCTCTCACTATAAGGCCGTTGCGGAACAGGTGGCACTCACGCGCGATCATCGCCCCCCACCTCCACGCCGCAATATCGTCGTCATTCCCATCAATAGCGTTAATCAATCGGTCATACGAGCGGTCGATTACGCACGTAGTCGAACGGGCGAGGTTCGGGCAGTGATCGTGGATGTGGATGCCGAGTCTACGGCGCGCACCCAGATTCAGTGGGCTCAATGGGGCTGCGGTATCCAGCTGACGGTGTTACCCTGCCCGTATCGTTCTATCCTGAGTTCTTTCCTCAGCTATGTCGAGGATCTCTTAAACAAGGAACCTGACACCTGGGTCACCGTCGTCATTCCGGAAATTCTCCCGGCCCGCTGGTGGCACGGTGTCCTGCACAATCAGCGAGCCCTTCTCCTCAAGGCCTCGCTCTTATTCAAAGATCGCATCATTCTGATAGACGTACCGTTCCATCTGAAAAGGTGACCGTGATGCGTGAAACGTTACACGTGAGACGTGAGACGTGGGCTCGAACCTTTTACCTCTCTATGGTTGCCAGCTTGCTATGCCTACTCTCTGATCAGGCGCTTGCATTTAAGATCCTTGAGCCGGCGGAGGGGGCCAAGTTAACAGCGGGGCAAACCGTCACAGCCCAGGTAGATCTCGGCAAGGATTCTGGTATCGTCCAAGTCCGCTACTATTGGTATGGGGAACAGGACGACACCCTGGTCGAACAGGAAGACGCAACAGCTATGGGATCGATTGTTGCGCCTGTAGCTCTGATCGGATTGTCCGACCATCGTCCCCCCTTCGGCGGTCCGTTGCTGGTCCCCAAAAGCGGCATCGGACCCATGCGGTTGCTGGCTGTGGCCGAAATCTCACGAGGACGATTGGGAACGAGATCTGTCTTTGATGAAATTTTAGTGAAAGTAGAACCAGCGGCTTCCCTCACTACTATCGATTTTGAAACGGATAAGCCCCTGCATCTCGGGCGCGCGGGGCAATCCTCTGCATTCGGCCATGTCGATTCGCTGGGCAAGATCTTCGAGTTGCCAGTCGTGGGCGAGTTTGCCGATGGGGTGACCCGCCGGATCAGTGCCCCGGCGACCGGCACGAGTTATCACTCTTCAAGCGAAAAAGTCATCAAGGTTCTAGCCGGTGGATTGCTTCAGATCGTCGGCAACGGAAAGACCACCGTTACCGTCACCAATCGCGGTACACAGGCCTCACTTGATGTCACAGTCGAAGTGAACGAAGATCCGAACCAACCTCCGATCGCAGATGCAGGCCCAAACCAGTCGGTCAGATCCGGAACAAAGGTAAGGCTGAACGGGTTGAAGAGTCGCGATCCGGAAGGCGAGGCACTCTACTATTCATGGAGTCAGGTACGAGGCAGCAAGATCGCACTGCTGGATGTGGATAATCCCCAGCCGTCGTTCCTCGCACCGGCCGTGTCTGAGAGACGGACCTATCGGTTCAAGCTGCGGGTGACGGATAAAAAGGGAGCGGATAGTGTGCCGGCGTATGTGGATGTGATTATTGAGCCATAACGGCTGCTGAAAAAGGCCCCCAGCATCGTTCTCAGTCGTGCGTCTCCTTGCGACGTACCCTCTCGGGTACGCCTCAGTCGCCCCACTCCCTGCGGCCTTACTGGATGGCCTTTTGAGCAGCCTATCCTGAAATATCGGAGTATCACCCTGCGAACACATCGAAGGCCTAAAGACTTGAACCCCCAAGAATTTTCTGAACTGGGCAGACAAAAGATACTACGGACTCAGCGCTCCGCTACCTGTTTGTGATCGCAGTCACCTGCGCAAGATCGGCTCGTTTTTCGCCGGACCCCTCAGTGCTAAGCCACTGTTTTTTCACACCTCCACTGTAAGCATCTCGGCATAAGCTTTGCGAGAAGTCCTTTTGTCACTCTCTTGGTGCCGGAGGGATTATGCCGCAGCGCAATACCAATACAACGGCGATCGCCATACCAGGCCTAGTACTAGCCCCTCGGGATAGGAGGAATGTTATGACGTCCACTATGGCCAGAATCATCTTCTGCATGAGCCTCGCCCTCCCGCTGGCTTCATGCAGCGGCGGTGGCTCGAATGAGCCGACTGGTTCGACCCCGGCCGCAACAGCCACCGCCTCGGCGTCGTTCGAATGGGATCCCAATACGGAAACGGACCTCGCCGGTTACAAGATCTACCAAGGCACTACGTCCGGTCAATACGACGTGCCTATCGCGACGACTCCCACAAGCAGCACCAGCTACGAGGCAACCGGACTCCAGAAAGGCAGCACGTACTTCTTCGTCGTGACGGCCTTCGATACTTCTGGAAACGAAGGCCCCCTCTCGGATGAATTGACCATACCGATACCCTAGCCCGCATTATTCACGAGGGTTCGTGACGAAATTGCCGAAACGCCAAGCGAGACGGGCGCGCGGAGCCGTGAAGGAGGGAGGCATACTTGAAACAGTATGTTGACCGACTGAGCGGCGAGCCCGCCCGCCGTCAGGCTTGTCGCAGCGGCGTATCGGCGGTTGTAGTAGAAGCCTTCGTGAATTATGCGGGCTGGCCCAAACCAACGGAGCAATCATGCGACGGCTATTCTCTGGAATCGCGGTCGTCACGGCATCTATTATTATCGTGGCGCTGCTAAGCAGCCTCCTAGAACCGGCAATGGGCGCTCCACTCCGCACCTTCTATGTAACCACGACCGGCGACGATACAACCAACGGTTCATCGACAACGCCATGGAAAACCCTTCAACGTGCAGCGCGCGATGTGCTGCCCGGCGATCTCATCGTTGTCCGGCCGGGCCGCTATGTGGGCTTCGTGCTTGGTTGGGATGGTCCGCAGAACGGCACCGCTGCACACCCCATCACCTTCCAAGGTGAACCAGGCACGATCATCGAGGCACGCAACCTCCGTACCGCCGACGGTATCAACCTCGAAGGCGCCAGCTACATCGTCATCGACGGCTTCACCATCACCAATAGTGGGACCATCACACGCGCCGGCATCAGGTCCGTCACCAACCAGCACGTGGTGATCCGCAATAATCAGATCGATCAGGCAGGACGGTGGGGTATTCTCACCGGGTTCAGCGACGACGTCACGATCGAGAACAACAGTACCAGCCGCTCACAGATTGAACACGGCATCTATGTCTCCAATTCGTGCGTGAATGCGATCGTGCGCAACAATCAAGTCTGGGGCAATGCCGGCAACGGCATCCACATGAACGGCGACCTAAGCCAGGGAGGCAACGGGTTGATTGTGAACGCTCTTGTCGAGAAGAACGTGATCTACGACAACGGCCGGCAGGGCGGATCAGGCATCAACGGCGACGGGGTCCAAAATTCGAAAATCCTGAACAATGTGTTGTACAACAACCACGCCAGCGGCATTTCGCTCTATCGGATCGACGGGGCTGACGGAGCGAAAAATAACCTTGTGGCTCATAACACAATCATCATGGCGGCCGATGGGCGATGGTCTCTGAATATTCAAAACGGGAGTACAGGCAATACGGTCATCGGCAACATTTTCTACAACAACCATGCGTTCCGAGGCAGCATCGATATTTCGGGCGACAGCCTGACAAACTTCACCAGCAACTTCAATGTGGTCATGGAACGGTTCACAACGGATGGGGGAACGGTGCTGAATTTGGCTCAATGGAGGCAGAACACCGGGCAGGACCTGAACTCCGTTGTGGCCCTTCCTTCTGCCCTTTTTGTGAGCGCTACGGGTCACGACTACCACCTGACAGCCAACTCGCCGGCACGCGACGCCGGCGTGATCCGCGCCGACGTGCCGGCCGATCGTGACGGGACCGCCAGGCCTATGGGACCGACATCCGACATCGGTGCCTACGAATTCCGCAGTACCACCGATACCACCCCGCCCCTCGCCCCACGAGGATTCAGACTCCTGCAGATTCTGTAGACGGAATCCCCTTGATAAAGGCAGTCCAGGCAAGTGTGAACTGGTGCGCGTAACGCCGGCACAAACCGGGCCGGCGAAGGTGTAATACGAGTAGAAGGTTGTCGCGATGACACACACCTAATTCAGGAGGGAGCGGGAGCCCGGAGGAACAGCGGGACAGGCACCGCTGATGACAGCGGAGCCTGTCCCCACGGCTTGCTACTTCTTCTGCTTGGCGCGAGCCAGCGCCATGGC
>JACAFD010000242.1 GCA_013388555.1 Nitrospirota bacterium
CCACAGCCATCGCCCCTGTGTATCGGTCCTCCGCTCGGCCCGCTGCACGACAGCGCGCGCCCCATGAATCAGGAGCGTCCGCACAGACCGACTGCCTCGTTTTGAAATCCCGCCTAACCGCTCCTTGCCCCCACTGGAATACTGCCGAGGCACCAGCCCCAACCAGGCCGCCAGATGCCGGCCGTTGTGAAACGCCCGGGGCCGACCGACGGTCGCCACCAGCGCCGTGGCTGTCAACGGACCAATCCCCGGCACCGCCGCCAGTTTCTGGCAGACCGGATGCGCCCGGTGCACGCGCTCCACCCGGTGCGTCACCCGCTCGATACGCGAATCGAGTTCCGTCAGTTGCGCAGACAACTCGGAGAAGGTGTCTCGGGCACATGCGGTCAATCCCGACGCCGCGTCATCCAAAAAACGAACGACGGCGGGCCGGACCTTCTCCGGGGATTGGCCAATCACCAATCCATACTCAGCCAACAAGCCCCGAATCTGATTGATGACGGCGGTGCGGTGTTTGACGAAGAGCGATCGCGTGCGATGCAAGGCCTGCAGATCGGCTTGTTCCACGGTCTTGATCGAGACAAATCGCATGGTGGGCCGACTGACCGCTTCGCAGATCGCTTCCGCATCTCGAGCATCATTCTTGTTGGTCTTGACATAGGGCTTGACATATTTCGGGTGCATCAGCTTGACCGTATGCCCGAGCTGTTCAAACGCTCGAGCCCAGTGCTGCGCACTCCCGCACGCCTCCATCCCGATCACACAGGCCGGCAGGTTCGCCACTGTATCCAATAACTGCTGACGCTTCACGCGTCGGCTGAGCACGGCGTGCCCTCGCGCATCCACCCCGTGCAACTGAAACACGTTCTTCGCCAAATCAATCCCCAATGTCGTGATATGCATAGCAGCTCCTCCTTTCCACCTAACGATGAGTGTGGGTTGCGATCAACACCACCCATCTTGCCTCGTGTGAGACTCGTCTGGGAAGAAGGCTGGGTCCATTTCATTAGCACACCAAGCATTAATACCTCGGGACACAATTTACTCTTGATTTAATGATAATTAGGAGTATAGTGTTGCGTAACACTTAACACTATAATTATGACAAAATCGTTCGGCAAGGCACTTCAGCATCTCAGGCGTGAGCAAGGGCTTGGACTACGAATGGCCGCAGAGGAGCTTCATTTATCGGCTGCTTACCTCAGCAAAATAGAACAAGACAAAGAGCCGCCGCCTCGACCAGAGGTTATTAGAAGAATGGCCACGCTATTTGGAGGAGAAGATACGCTTTTTGATCTGGCGAGGACCAATGATCCTGGTTTGATGGATTTTCTCCGAAGTAATCCTTCAGCTAGAGAACTCGTTCGTACAGTAATGCTGGCCAAATTGAAGGATGCCGATATTAGAAGAATTATCTCGCAGATCAATGAAGGGAGTGAAGGCAAAAGTTCGAACAGAAAGGAGCGAACCATGATACATCAAGCACCTTGGTCGACGGTTTGGCCAAAGTTTCTGCAAAACCTTCTCAATCAACCGAGATGTCCGAGACATCCTGATTGCCCTCATGTGAAATCCATGGTTCAGGGAGTGATTAACGACGTGTTATCTGTTGGTGCCGATGGAATTCGGGTCAGATCACATCGTACAAATAACGTCGATGAGATACCGGAGGAACGATTTAAGGTGTGGTGGAAGCATCTGTCCAGGAACGGCTCCGCTTCCTTGGTGCCTGGTGGCCCGAACAATCCTCACCCATGGCGATCCCGAATTGTAGGGGCCATATTAGCCACAGCCTTGCCAGATGAAATCGAAATTGAAACTTCGAACAGCATTATTCTTAAGAATACGAAGGCTTGACGCGCAGAGGGAGTCAAGGCAATGCCCCCAACAAAGAGAATCGGTTTAGTGTCATGCGTTAAACGGAAGCTTGCAGTGCCAGCTCATGCTGAACAGTTGTATACCTCTACGCTTTTCAAGAAATCTCGTGAATGGGCCATAACAAACTGTGACGAATGGTATGTGCTCTCAGCCAAGTACGGGCTAGTAAGACCCTCAAAGAGAGTTGAGCCCTATGAAAAAACGATGAAGGAGATGTCAACTTCTGCAAGACTACAATGGGCTGGAAGGGTGTATCGGATGATGGGCCGGGCAGGACTCTTGCGCGAGGGTGTGATCTTCATATGGCTTGCCGGGAGGGACTATAAGAAGGAACTCAGTGAGTTACTCAAGAAGTACAAACAAGAAGATCCGATGGAACACAGAAGGATGGGAGAACGACTGAGATGGCTCAATCTTGCCTTGTCGGTGAATCAAAAATGAAAGTAGTGCTAGATTAGTATTCATTCTTGAAAACGCTATGAGATGTGGCAAAAAGAGAGGTCGGTGACTCTAACTAGCGATCGGATCTATACGGGTGGTTGAGTCGGGCTGGTCATCGTCAGTTGGTGGTCTGACCCCCACCTCTGATGAGTTGCTCCCCTTCCTTAATAGCTTCAACAATTTTGTTTCTTCCTGGCCCTAAGCAACTATGCTCCATGGCAGCAATCATTCTCTTAGCCTGCTCAACGTGGGCCTTAACATTCTGTGAACTTTCAGCTTTTGTGTCCGGCATTCGGTAATCAGCTAAGATGCGATAGCTTTGTAAGTCGCCGAGTTGAGAGCTGATACTCTGTAAGCCCTTATCTTTACTATAGCTGAGTTTATTTCTAACGTCCCCGTGGCCACCAGGGCCTGTCGATATTCGGATCCCCATTTCGGTTAGTATCTGGAAGGCAAAATTATAGACGGCGTAGTAAGCCCGACTAGTTGCAGTTCTCAGGCGTTCGGGTTGGGGGGTTCCAGAGGAAAGTAGTTGTGCGAGGTCGAGAAACTTTTTGGGGTCCACGGCTATATCAGGTCATAAATTAGCCGAATTTTGTCTCGGACTGGCCACGGAATAGTGGCAACTAGACTCCTTGTATAGTCGTCATACATGTCAAGCACGGCTGTAACATCCCCATGGATCTGCACTACAATGGCAACCCATTCATCATCAGTTTCAGGATCATTCTCTGCAGTAACTTCAATGCTCCTGAGGTCCAGGAAAGCTTGCCGAGCTAGCCTTAGCGCTCGTTGGAGGTAGCTGGATAGTCTATAGCGTTCGCAAAGCGCCTGGACTTCGCCTGATAGGAGTACGCTTTTAGCTTGAGCGTGGTGCTGCACCTCTCCAAAAGCACTTGCTAGCTCATCTACCCAAAGGAGGTTGCGGACTCCTTGCCCAAGATTCGAAATCACAATGTTCCTTAGGTCGAAACTCTCTGAAGGAGTCCATTGAACTAGGCAGCCTGTATTACTGACTGCCGTATTGGCGGCAATGTTTAAGAAGTCGCTAACAGTAACTAAGCCTTGATCTCCCCAAGATTCAGCGGCTGTAGAGGGCCTATACGTGAGTGCCGATGGAATGCTCGATCTCTGAACAGAAAAAAACTTGGGTTTCAGTTCATCTTGCTCTTCCAGGGCCGAGGGGACTATGTATGCGCGTTTATACAGTGTGCCTGTGTGCCCATGGTTGGAAGTGATATCTTCAACAGCGTAGTCGGTCAAGGTTATCCCTTTCGCCCCCACAGCTCTCTCTGCACATGGGCATCAGTTAGATCCGAGAAGCCTCTGACTATCCATTCACGACCAAGGGAAAACCAATCCTTGATCTTAGTGAGGTCGGTTGTTGATGGCATTCCTCTGGCTGTTAACTCAAGAAGCAGAACGGGCGTCTTTTCCTTCCGACGCAAAGCGTGACGCAAAGATACATGCAAGCGGCCTTGGCTGTTAGGAAGGAGGAAAGAGGTTTTCCATGAGAGCGATTCTGGATTGGGGAGAAACTCGTGTTCTCTGTGCCAGCGCATATCAGGGAAAACGGACTCGATTTCTTCTAGAACAGATTTGCCTTCACGAACAGGGATGTGATTGATGTAAGTCAATTCCAATTGGTTCAATTTTGGCGCAGAAACGTTTTCGGAACGACAGAATTGTGAAAACTTCTCCCAGGCTTCGAAAAACTTTTCAGATACCGCGTTAAATCTTGGGTAAACGTCTCCTTCTTTTACTCTCTTCCAGTTATGGAG
>JACAFD010000254.1 GCA_013388555.1 Nitrospirota bacterium
CCTGAGCACAGCTGATCATTGGTTCCGGGATTGATCCTATTAGTGGTTCTCTTTCGTGTGACGGTCCAGTGCAAGTTTGATCGTCAGTATTATATTGACCCGGCACATTGTCGGCCTGACGACAACCCAGTTGAGGCAAGTCCCGAATCATTTCGGGGTTAAAAAGAATGGAGCCGGATTTGCCGTCGAACAATGCTCGTGTCGTATCAGCCATGCTTCTACTTGCTTTCTGAAAATAGCAGTACATCGACCGTTTGAATAACGTTGAAGCATCCCGCTTCTCACGACTTTGTATTCATACTCATAGGTTGCCCATCCGAATGTCCCTGCAACGGTAGCCTTGATGTTCATGACTCTGGATAAAATACCGATGGGTTCGTCAGAGTTAATACGGGCCAACACCTCTGCGAGATATATTTCTTGGTCCTTGACCGTTTGAGATTTCCCGTCTTTGACTCCTGCGTAATCTTGCGTGTAGAAACGCAGAATGGATGGGGAGTCTATCGTTTTTGAAAATTGCGACTCAGCATTTGCAATATTGTTGAGTGTTGTGACGATGAGGTCTTCTTCTTGGGTGATCGCATTTCCCTCTGCGTTCTGTTGAGACATAGAGGCATCGTCTTTGCCTGTGCACCCATGAATCAGAATCAGTGCGAATAGAAGGGCAAACCTTCTGAGAGATAGGTTCATATAAGGCTCTCTTAGTCTCTTGCCCATGAAATCACTGTCCGTATTTCCTCATGATGTGGAGCAAGGTGTTTCCCGAAGAGCATTTCTTAGGGGTATAGTCTTCTGCTTGACCCCTTCCGCTATCCCCGGCCTTTCCCCTTTGTCATGATCCACAACAAAAGGGATGGGAACAAAATGACGAGCAGGAAGGAGGCGACAGCTACGACCCAGTCCATTGTGTGTCTCCCCTCTGAGTTTATGGTGGGACAGCCGTTTACTTCACGGCATCCAGTGCAAGATTCAGCGCCAGCACGTTCACCCGGGGTTCTCCGAGAATCCCAATCTGACGTCCTTCCGTATGCTGAGAGACAAGTTGGCGAACCATGGCTTCTTCCATCCTCCGGGCAAGCGCGACACGTCTCACCTGGTAGGCCGCAGACGCGGGACTGATATGCGGATCGAGACCGCTCCCTGAGGCGGTGACCAAATCCACCGGAAGGGGAAGAGGATTGTCGGGGTCGGCAGTCTTGAGCGCATCGATGCGCGCCTGCACGGCTTTCATCAGCACATCATTGGTCGGGCCCAGATTGGAGCCGGACGAGGCGGCGGCGTTGTAAGGGAACGGGGATGTAGCGGAAGGACGGCCCCAGAAATACTTCGGTGCGTCGAACGACTGGCCGATCAACGAGGAGCCGACCGGCTTGCCGTCGGTCAGGATCAGGCTCCCGTTGGCTTGCCGTGGGAACAGCACCTGAGCGACACCAGTGACCACGAGCGGGTACAGGAACCCGGTGATGAGGGTCAGGGCGGCGAGTGACACCAAAGCCGGGCGAAGTTGGGTCCGCATGAATACCTCCTCAGACTAAGCGCAGGGCGACAAGCAAGAGATCGATGAGCTTGATTCCCACGAATGGAACAATGATTCCTCCCAATCCATAAACCAGGAGATGCCGGCTTAGCAGCCGCGCCGCGCCGATCGGTTGATACGTGATTCCTCTCAAAGCGAGCGGAATGAGCGCGATAATGACCAGCGCGTTGAATATCACGGCCGACAACACGGCACTGGCCGGCGTCGCCAGTCCCATAATATTGAGCACGCTGAGCGCGGGATAGGTCGAGGCGAACGCCGCGGGAATGATCGCGAAATACTTCGCAACATCATTGGCAATACTGAACGTCGTGAGCGCGCCGCGGGTCATCAAGAGTTGCTTGCCGATTTCCACGATCTCAATAAGCTTGGTCGGGTTGGAATCCAGATCGACCAGATTGCCTGCCTCCTTCGCGGCTTGCGTGCCGGTGTTCATGGCCACCGCGACATCCGCCTGCGCGAGGGCCGGCGCGTCGTTTGTGCCATCTCCCGTCATCGCGACGAGCCGGCCGCCGGCCTGCATCTCTCGAATCAGCTTAAGCTTGGCTTCCGGCGTGGCCTGCGCCAGGAAATCGTCCACACCGGCTTCCGCCGCCACGGCTGCCGCTGTCTGTGGATTGTCACCGGTGATCATCACCGTCTTGATGCCCATGCGTCGCAATTCGGCAAACCGCTCTTTGATACCACCCTTGACGATATCTTTTAGGTAGATCACGCCCAGCACATGTGGCCCCTCCGCCACGACCAACGGAGTGCCCCCCTGCTTAGCAATCGTCTCCACGCGTAAGCGGACCGCTTGAGAAAACTGCCCACCCCGTTCCGTCACATAGGCTTCGATCGCCCCATCAGACCCCTTGCGTATTTCCCGCCCGTTCAAATTGACGCCGCTCATGCTGGTTTGAGCCGTAAACGGAATGAATGTCGCGCCTAACTCGTGAATGTCGCGCGCCCCCAATCCATACTTTTCCTTGGCCAGGACTATGATGCTGCGCCCCTCCGGCGTCTCGTCCGCCAACGACGAAAGCTGAGCCGCATCGGCCAGCGCCTGATCGCTCACCCCGTCAGCCGGAAAGAACGCAGTCGCCTGGCGATTGCCCAGCGTAATGGTGCCGGTCTTGTCGAGCAGCAACACATCCACGTCGCCCGCCGCTTCGACCGCCTTCCCCGACATGGCGATGACATTGGCCTGCACCATTCGATCCATCCCCGCAATGCCGATGGCAGAGAGCAACCCTCCGATCGTCGTCGGAATCAGACACACCAACAGTGCGACTAAGACCGTCACCGTGACAGG
>JACAFD010000279.1 GCA_013388555.1 Nitrospirota bacterium
CTTTCCCGGCGGGCGGGTGAAGGTGGAGGGGGTGCCGGTCGATGGAAGCAGGGCTTCAATGCAGCTGGGCTGAAGGTCCTGTTGATGCGTTGAGCGATGGCAGGAGGGAGGTTGTGATGCAAAAACTAGACGGCCAAGAAAGGGACAGGATGTGGCTCACGCAAGTACAGGAAGCCTCGCCGTCTCTTGTAGAACCATGCGATAGTCAGTTTGCGCTCCGGCGCGTGAAGATGTCCGGATTGGCCCAGGAGATGGGGACCCCTCTCAATGTGATCCTCTGGCGTGCGGAGTCCCTCCTGGAGCGAACCGAGGACGAGGCGGCACAAGCTGCTCTCCAGAGCATCATCAGACAGGTTGAGCAACTGATTCCGCTCAGACAGCAACTGTGCTCCCTCTATCATGGGCCTGAAGTCAATCTCCCTGTATCCGCTAAGCTCGTGTACCCCATGATGGAGTAGTGGCACTCAAACTTCCCCCATATGCGGGGTTGTTCACAGATTATAGGACTGTTCGGAGAACTTGACAGATGGAACATCCCCTCGTTGATGTGTACCCAGTGGGCGGATCGTCAAATGTCTGCGAAGACAGACATTGCTGCGGCAATAAGCGTCAGCTACCCGTGAGCGATCGCATGTTGCCTTGTTGTTTAGTCTACGTATGTTCCTGAAGCGCCGACTTGGCACTGAAGCTGCATGGTGATTGGACCATGCACCACATTTCATCAGAAAGAGGGGGGGAGACATGCAGATTCAACAGAGTACTGACCTCCGGGTGTTGGAAGTCGTCGTTCGATCACCGGGGACTGCCCTGGATGACATCGTGCTCGAGTGTCCGGATCTCACATGGAATCAGGTCTTTATCGCCATCGATCGGCTCAGTCGGGAAGGGGCGCTCAAGCTGACGCCTAAGGGACGTGGGCTGTATACGGTTCACCTCTCGAACGACGCATTGCAAGCAGCGCAACATCAAACCCTGGTCTGAATCATCCTGTCCTCGAAGGAGCCTATTCGGACAGAACATACAAGGAGCATCATGAAAGCACAGACCTCAAAACAAGCAGCTGAAAAGAAGCTGCGCACCCCGCCGGCAAAGCAAGGCGCAGAAGCCGCAGCACCCACCAAGCCCGCGCGCCAGGCGCGGCCATCATTTAACGATCTACACGCGCTCATTACGGCACGGGCCTACGAATTATATGCCGAGCGGGGCTATCGGACCGGCTGCGCGTTGGAAGATTGGGTGGATGCCGAGCGGGAAATCCTGAGTCATGAATTTCCTGTATAGGAGCCTGTCGGGCATAATTAATCCACGAGAATACGCTTAGCGAGCAGCATCTGGGGGCCGCCCTCTTGCCTACACGCACCTAAGCAACCCTCTGGTATGAGTGTGATCAGGATCTCGGTGAGATCCTGCGCGACCTGTTGCTTTACACTACACTGGTAAGTAGGTCATTGTAGCAGGACTCCCCAGAGTCCGATTTTTATCCCCCCGATTTTTCTCGAAACCATCAATATCTATAGGTAAACTTCCTGTGTAAGGGCTCCGTGTCAGGGTCTTTCCTTTGCAATTGCAGCGTACGGGCATGGTCGGCGAGGACAGCCGTCTTGTCAATCCAGTTTTTCTGGTTAATTAATTTGTCTGGTTTGGTTCGTTCCTCGAGCCAAACCAATTAAACACGATAGACCAGATAGACCGAACAGACCAAATGAACAGGCTAGGCGGCAGATCCTTCCATCCCCTGCTGGGTTCATGACTCCAAGAGGAGGTCAGTGCGATGCCGGTGAATAAAAAAATGTCCTTTTCGATCCTGTATGTTTTTCTCGCGATTTTTTTGGTCGTGCTCACGCACGATTTCATCGTGGCGACGCAGAAACCTGAAGAGCTTCCGTACAGCGAATTCAGGACACTCGTGGCCGCGGGCAAAGTGGCGGAAGTCGCGGTCACTCATCAGAGATTGGTCGGGAAGCTGAAGCTGGAAGAGGGAGCCAAAGAGCAGAGGATATTTACGACTGTTCGAGTTGAAGACCCGGATCTCATCAAGGAACTCAACGCACACAATGTCATGTTTACCGGCGTGATTGAGAGTACTTTCTTGCGCGATATCATCTCCTGGGTCCTTCCTGCGTTGGTCTTCGTCGGCATTTGGCTTTTTGTCATTCGCCGTTTCGGTCAGGGGCAACAAGGGGCGTTCATGACGGTGGGGAAGTCGAAGGCGAAGATCTACGTGGAGCAGGACATCAAGGTCACGTTCGCGGATGTGGCTGGTGTGGACGAGGCAAAGGAAGAACTGCGCGAGGTGATCGAGTTTCTGCAGACACCGGAAAAGTTCACGCGTCTCGGAGGAAAGATTCCGAAAGGCATCTTACTCGTCGGCCCGCCTGGAACCGGCAAGACCCTCCTCGCCCGCGCCGTGGCCGGAGAGGCAGGGGTGACCTTCTTCAGTATCAGCGGGTCCGAATTCGTGGAAATGTTTGTGGGGGTCGGAGCAGCCCGCGTGCGGGACCTGTTCGATCAGGCCAAGGTCAAAGCGCCCTGTATTATCTTCATCGACGAGCTGGACGCGCTCGGGAAAGCCCGCGGGATGGGACCTATGGCGCATGAGGAACGTGAGCAGACCTTGAACCAGTTGCTGGTCGAGATGGACGGCTTCGATCCCCGCATCGGCTTCATTTTGATGGCGGCGACCAATCGGCCTGAAATTCTGGATCCGGCACTTTTGCGGGCCGGCCGGTTCGACAGGCAAGTCCTGGTCGATCGCCCGGATAAGATCGGCCGTCTGGCCATCCTGCGTGTCCATGCGAAGAAGGTGGCGCTGGGTTCCGATGCGGATCTCGAGATCATCGCCGGGATGACTCCCGGTTTCTCCGGCGCCGATCTCGCCAATATCATCAATGAAGCGACGCTCTTGAGCGTCCGCCGGAATAAGGAGCAGGTGGGCCTCCCGGAATTGCAGGAAGCGGTGGAGCGGGTCGTCGCCGGACTGGAGAAGAAGAACCGGGTGCTCAATAAGATGGAGAAAGAGCGAGTTGCTCACCATGAAGTGGGCCACGCCTTGGTGGCGCTGTCGTTCCCGGGATCGGACCCGATCCAGAAGATCTCGATCATTCCTCGCGGGATTGCCGCATTGGGTTATACCCTTCAACTCCCGACCGAGGATCGATTTCTGATGGCGAAGACGGAATTGGAGAACAAGATTGCTGTCTTATTCGGAGGAAGGATTGCGGAAGAACTGATCTTCGGCGAGGCCTCCACTGGTGCGCAGAACGACATGGTCAAGGCCACGGACTTCGCAAAGAGCATGGTCAAATCCTATGGGATGAGCGACAAGTTGGGGACGGTTGCACTCGATCGTGAACGCCAGCCTCTCTTGATGCCGGTCCAGGCTCCTCAAGAAAAAGGCGACTACTCTGAGGAGACCGCCCGCGAGATCGACTGCGAAGTGCGCCGGATCATTGATGAGCAATACGAGCGTGTGAAGCGGATCTTAGCTGAAAAGAAGCCCGCACTCATTGAAGGAGCAAGGGCCCTCCTCGATCGAGAGGTGATCAGTGGGGCGGATCTGAAAGCCATCATGGACAAGTATTAGCCGGCGCGACGAGCGCGATCAGAAGGCTGAAGGGATACAGGCTGAAGGCCAGAGGTCGGAGATCCGAACACTTCGGCCTTCAGTCTTCAGCCTGCTATACCCGTCGCGCTTTTCCCGCCGGTCTCGCCCGTCTCGCCTGTGTCAGGCATTGGCAATGAAGGCAGATGAAGACATCGTTCAAAACCGGTTTGAGTTTCGGCCTCACGTCCGGCGTGATTACGACATTGGGGTTGATGGTAGGACTCCATTCCGGCACCCATTCACGAACCGTCGTGATCGGCGGCATCCTCACGATCGCGATTGCTGATGCTATGTCGGATGCATTAGGCATGCACATTGCCGAGGAGTCCAAGAATAACGGAGTCTTGTCGGAAATCTGGGAATCGACCATTGCGACTTTTGCGGCTAAGTTCTTGATAGCGATAACCTTTGTGGCGCCTGTGTTGATGTTGCCGCTGGAGCAGGCCATGATGGTAAGTGTGGGATGGGGTCTCATGCTGCTCGCCGTGCTGAGCTACTTCCTGGCGCGGGCCCAGCAGATCTCGGCATGGAAAGTCATCTCGGAGCATGTAATCATTGGTATCAGCGTGATAGCGATCACGCACTTTGTGGGTGACTGGATTCAGTCAACGTTGAGTTAGTCATGGTGTCACCGCCGCGCGTCGCGTATTTTTCCATGGAGATCGGCCTTGAGTCCGGGATGCCGACCTATTCGGGAGGACTTGGTGTGCTCGCCGGCGACACGATTCGCTCTGCCGCTGACCTCGACGTGCCGATGGTGGCTGTATCCCTGCTGCACCGGCGGGGGTACTTTTTCCAGCGTGTGAATGCGCAGGGCCGGCAAAG
>JACAFD010000204.1 GCA_013388555.1 Nitrospirota bacterium
TCGCAATAAATCTCATTAAAGAGGCGCTCCGTGTATACGACACTGTGGAAGGAGTTCTGACCGAAGCGGGTGAGCAATTCGAAGACCTAGTGACTGAGGCCCGCGCCGAGGTGAAAAAGGGCAAGCCTTCGAGACGTGACACAAGGCACAAGGGCAAGTCCTGATTTCATCCCCACGACCTGTCCATGGTAGCGTTTCGCGTCACGAAAGACTCAAAGCTGCATTGGCGCGTCCTCGCAGTTATTGGAACTCACAATTGGAATAGATACAAAGGCGATGTTTTCGGTCCTACCTTTCTGACCCCCCCGGTTGATGGGCCATCCTCTACATTAGTCATGCACCCCGCGGTCAGCGTCACTCCCATGTTGCCAGCTTCCATAGTGATTCCGATGCCTCAGCATCGCGCTACTGCTTCTCGGCCTTGGCCCGAAGGGCTTCAAGCAGGTCTTTGAGATAGGGCGCCATCAGGACTCTAGACACAGGATGCTTCACCGACGACCCAAATCCGGCGACCTGGTCAGTTGACACCCGGCTGAGGAAGGTCACCAGGGTGTCGTCCTTCGCTGGGAGCGCCATCGCTCCTTGTTGCAAGGCGTTGTAATCGTGGCTCGCGTAGTAGTGGCGATCAACGAGGACAATGGCCTCGCCGATTTGAAAACGCAGGTGGTGAGACAGGACGTAGGTCGGACGCCCAAAGACTTCGATCGTCACCCAGTAGAACTGCTCCTCGAGCTCTTCGGCCTCTTTCAACTTGATGGACGGATAATTGAGCAGCGCGTGGAACACGGAGGGGAGGTATTTGGCGACGAGCGGTGATTCCCTGGTCGCAATAGAGAGTTCGTCGCTTGGAAAAGTCTGACGTCCGCTCGTGCGTGCGTACGGCGCAATGCCGGCCAGCCCCTTTGCATGATAGGCCTGGTAGCGGGCCAGCAACCCCTCACGGATCAGCGCCTCCACCTTCTGAATCGGCACCGCGCCCTCCTTGCTCGCGGCCTTCAGCGCGCGAAAGGCCGCGATCTCCTTTCCATCCAAATTGAGTTCATCGCCCGGTTTCGCCTCGAGGTAGCGCCGAGCTTCCTTCTCTCCGTTAGGAGCCAGCTTGACCCCTGCAAAGTCGGCCACTGTTCCCGCGCCTTCAATCTTGCCAAACGCCGTGATCAATGAGACGTGCTTGAACGCCGCCGCCTCACGAAAGAGCGCGACAAGATTTTCAGGTTTTGTCTTAGCCAACATGGCCATACCGAGGGCAAGTTCCCGGTCCGATCCTTCGGTGGCGCTCCATGTGACAATTTTGCCCTCCCGGATGCCCTGTCGGTCGCTGTCCGAAAGGTGCAGCTCCTGCAACAGTTCCTCGGCGCCGGGCAGCGCCGATGCCTCCAGCACAGGATGGCATAACACGAGCCCGACACAGATGCTCACGAGGGCGCGGGTGACGCCCAAAAGGTTGACGACACAACGATGAAGGACAGGGGAATCGGACTCGGTTTTTGTTCTTGATTTCACAGACTCTACTGTTGGGTTTTCCTTCATGGGCTCCCGCTCGTTGCCAGAGAGCTGTGTTTGGGGACCCTCAGAAGGATCTCCCAAAACTGCAGAAAAATCAATGTGGGAGAGTTGTGATCGCGAACAGGGATTTTGAGCAGGAAAGTAAATCCTCATGAGTACCCTTGCAACATGAAGTTCTTCGCAGTGCTCTGACCACACGAGGGCGATCGTGTATGAGGCGAAGGAATAAAGGCGCCGCAATGGATCGGCGCTTCGTCCGTCAACGTCAACAAATCATCAGACCCACACTGGGGAACTACGCTACAGCCGGCCGCAGGAACCTGTCCTAAAACGCCTCACTTGCACCAGTCGCTTAAGAAAAACCCCTCATCTGCTGAGAGGTTTGGTCGTGGCATTCTCCATGCTAACTCATAGTCACCACGCGCCTGTGTTCTACGCGTGATCATTCCCGGAGGAACTCATCCATGGATCTGGAAATGAATAACGATCCAGATGGAGGCGGTGAGGCTATGAATTGCAGAACCTGGGCATGCATGATCGGCATCTGCCTGGCTCTCTTCTGGAATCAGGAAGCGGAGGCCAAGCCGCTGCCTGTCGTCCAAATCGCAATTGTTGAGGATGGTTCCTCTCACGTGGTGCCGGAACTCGTGAGTCTTGTCCAGCAAGAAATCCGTGAACTGACACGGCGTGAGTTTGATGTCCGGTTTCCCGATAATCTCAAGCTACAGGGTGGATGGTCCGCCCAAGGCGTGAAACAGGTGTTGGATCGGGCACTGGCTAATCCTCACGTGAATCTCGTCATCGCGCTCGGCTTTCTGGCCACCAGTGACGTAGCCCAGCGGACGCATCTGTCGAAACCGGTGGTTGCTCCGGTGGCACTCGACGCGCAGTTGCAGGGATTGCCGCTAAAGAAGGGAGCAAGCGGCGTCAAGAACCTGCATTATCTGACGTCGTTGAAGGGCTTTCAACGGAATCTCACGGCATTTCAGGAAGTTTTTCCATTTACTCGGTTGAGCGTACTTGCAGACCGGATGTTGCTGGAGACCATCCCCTCGCTCGAGAGTCGCATACGACGGGTGGCGGAGCAGTACGGCGTACAGCTGAGGATCGTTCCGGTTGATACCTCGGCCCAGACCGCGCTGAGTATACTGCCTTCAGACACCGAAGCGGTCTATGTTTCGGTGCTGCCGCGTCTGCCATCCCCTGAGTTCGATCGCCTCGTGGTCGGTTTGATCGAACGCCGTCTTCCGAGCTTTTCGAGCGTTGGACAGCGAGAAGTCGAGCGGGGGATCGCCGTCTCCATTTCACCCGAA
>JACAFD010000243.1 GCA_013388555.1 Nitrospirota bacterium
GGTGAATGTAATGCAACCCTCCGACGGCTCGACGGCTGACGTCGTCCCGCACCAGTGGAATCGGTGCTCGTGAGAAATAGATCGCGTGACCGGCATGGTCTGTGACCACCTTCACCACCTACGGGTTGTGGACATCTTCGGTCGAATCGATCGTGCGCTTCAGCGTACCCATCCCTATGCCGCTCTTGATAAACGGACTGATAAGATCCGCCAGCAAATCAGGCTGCAGTGGAATCTCATCTCCTTGCAGATTCACAAAATAGTCCCCGCCGAACATGCGAGCCACTCCGGCGACGCGATCGGTACCTGTCCGAAAATCCCCAGCCATCATCACAGCACGCCCGTTGAATCCTTCCACAGCCTGTTTGATCCGTTCATCGTCGGTGGCGACCAGGACCTCTGTCACCAACGGACAGGCCGCTGCTTGTTCATAGACATGCTGAATCATGGGCTTCTGACCGAGCATGGCAAGGGGTTTGCCTGGAAAGCGCGACGACCCGTATCGGGCCGGGATCACCACCATGACGGATGGTGTAGGTTCAGCCATTGCCGAGAACCTCCAAAAGCTGCTGCGCTGAGAGGGTCGCAGTGCCGACCATGCCGACGACGATACCAGCGGCGTGGTTGGCCAATGTCGCCGCATCTCTCATTGACGCACCGGTCGATAGCGCGAGGGCCAATGTCCCAATCACCGTATCGCCAGCGCCAGTGACATCGAAAACCTGGCGGGCTTGTGCGGGAATGTGCCAGGAGATCCCTTCCCCCTCGTACAAACTCATCCCCTTTTCCCCGCGGGTAATGAGCACAGCTTGACATCCTAAACGCTGTCGTATGATTGCGCCGGCTTCGTTACTGGTTTGATCGTCATCGCCATGCACTCCGGCGGCTTGTGTCGCCTCAAAATGGTTCGGTGTGATGACTGTCGCCCCCTTGTAGTAGCTGAAGTGTTCGACTTTCGGGTCGACGACCAGGGGTATTCCACGAAGGGCCGCGAGCCGCGTGACTTCCGACATCAGCGTAGCACTCACCACCCCCTTGGCATAATCCGACACCACAAGACAGGACAGTTCCCGTAATCGTGATTCCACGTAGCGGAGAATCCGCCGTTGCATCGCCGGCTTGAGCTCCGCACGACGTTCGACGTCATACCGCACAACCTGCTGATTATGTGCGATGACGCGGGACTTTCTGGTGGTGGGACGGTCTTGATCGATCACGATCCCTCCTCGCGCTGCACGTGTCGCCCCCAACTCTTTGAGGAGCATCCGGCCGCTTTCATCCGAACCGATGACGCCGCAGAGGTCCGCTTTCCCACCCAGCGCCAGGATGTTATTGAAGACGTTCGCGGCGCCACCGAGTTTCAAGGACTCAGAATCCACATGAACCACCGGCACCGGGGCTTCCGGCGAGATGCGGCTGACACGGCCCCAGATATAATGGTCGAGAATCAGGTCGCCGATCACGAGCACGGAGGCGTGCGGGAACCTTGAGATGTACTGCCGCAGCACTGTAGGGGACGCCGCACTCCCGCCCTGAGCCGCCACGGAGCCCGCCGCCTGGCGCATGGCTTTACCTATTGGATGGCTTTGCCGAATCGATCCCATCTGACCCACTCCGTCCATTGACCCTGTCCATTCCATGACCAGTAAATACGGAACGCCTTTCCACGGATCTTCTCCTCGCGAACGAATCCCCAGAACCGGCTATCCAAACTTTGATCGCGATTGTCGCCCATCACGAAATAGGCGCCTTCAGGCACAGTCACCGGCCCAAAATTGTCGCGTGGATTGATCGTGCCGTCGATGATCCCCGGATCGATCCGTTGGGTGAAGGGTTTATCCTCGAGCACAACTCCGTTGACCAACACCGCTTTATTGCGAAGTTGGACCGTATCACCCGGAGTGCCCACGATCCGTTTGATGAAGTCCTTTTCCTCGTCTTCTGGGAACCGGAACACAATGATATCTCCCCGCTGCGGCTTACCGAATTCGATGAGGGCTTGCGAGGCATAGCAATTGATGGGAGGAAAACTCGCTGAAAATTTGCACTGGCTGGGCCATTGAATGCCGTAGGAAAGTTTGCTGACCAGGATATGATCCCCGATCAACAACGTCGGAATCATCGAGCCTGATGGGATCTTGAAGGCCTGGACAACAAACACCCGGATCGCAAAGGCCAAAAGCATCGCCACGACAATGGCCTCCGCATACTCGCGAAAGAGTGACTTTCTGCCTGACGGTGACATAACCGATGGTTCGGCGAACACCGCCGGCGCTCCCGCGGCATCCGTTTGGCCTTGTTGGGCCGAGGGTCTGATATCGTCCGACGGGGGAAGCTTCGGCTCTCCGCTCACTCTTCACCCACTTTCAGGATGGCGAGAAAGGCTTCCTGCGGCACTTCCACGCTCCCCACGGATTTCATTCGCTTCTTTCCTTCTTTCTGTTTTTCGAGGAGCTTGCGCTTCCGCGTGATATCGCCGCCGTAACACTTTGCAAGGACGTTCTTCTTCATGGCGCCGATCGTCTCACGCGCAATGATCTTGCTCACGATTGCCGCTTGAATGGCGATCTCATACATTTGCCGGGGAATGAGCTCCTTCATCTTCTCGGCGAGCTGACGCCCCCGTTGAATGGAACGATCTTTGTGCGTGATAAACGACAGGGCATCGACCGCCTCGCCATTCAATAGAATATCAAGCCTCACGAGATCGGACACGCGATAGCCGAGCAGCTCATAATCGAGCGATGCATAGCCCTGTGTGCGCGACTTGAGCTTATCGTAAAAATCGAGAATCACTTCGTTGAGCGGTAATTCATAACTAATCACTACCCGCGTCGGATCGAGAAAGTGCATGCCCTGCTGGATACCACGGCGTTCCTGGCAGAGTTGAAGGATCGCCCCCATGTACCGTTCAGGAGTAATGATCGACGCCAAAATAAACGGTTCCTCAAACGAATCGATGTTGCTGGGAGGAGGGAGCTGCGTCGGGTTATTGACCTCCAACACCTCGCCCTTGGTCGTCAGCACCCGATACACGACGGTCGGCGCGGTAGTAAGGAGCGTCAGATTATATTCACGCTCAAGCCGCTCCTGAATGATTTCCATGTGCAGCAGGCCCAAAAAGCCGCATCGGAAGCCGAACCCGAGCGCGAGTGACGTCTCCGGTTCGTAGACGAAGGAGGAGTCGTTCAGCCTCAACTTGACCAGCGCATCGCGCAAATCTTCGTACCGGCCTGTGTCGGTGGGATAGAGGCCGCAGAACACCAGAGGCTTCACTTCTTTATACCCGGGGAATGGCGCACTCGTGGGCGAGACCGCATCAGTGAGGGTATCGCCAATTTTGACGTCCGCGACTTCTCTCATGTTTGCGCAGAGGTACCCGACTTCGCCGGTCAACAGCTCGGTCTTTTTCATTCGTTTCGGGGTGAACTGGCCGACTTCCATCACTTCGAACGTGCGGTCGTTCGACATAACTTTGATCTTCATCCCGGGCCGCAGGGCTCCATCTACGACTCGTGTCAGCACAATCACTCCCTGATAATTGTCGAACCAGGAATCGAAAATAAGCGATTTGAGGGGCGCATCAGGATTGCCGGCTGGAGGAGGAATCCGCGCGATGATCGCCTCTAACACCTCCGGCACACCCTTTCCCTCTTTCGCACTGATCGGCAAGGCATCGCTGGCATCAAGCTGCAAGATTTCCGAGATCGAGTGCTTCGTCCCCTCGACATCCGCACTTGCCAAATCGATCTTATTGATCACAGGGATAATGGTCAGATTATTGGCCATCGCCAGGTTCACATTGGCGATGGTCTGAGCCTGAACTCCCTGCGTCGCATCGACGAGTAAGAGCGCACCCTCACAAGCCGCCAAACTGCGCGAAACTTCATAGGTAAAGTCGACGTGACCCGGCGTATCGATCAAATGCAAGGCATAGGTCTTCCCGTCCTTAGCCTTATACCGGACCGCGACCGCATGGGCTTTGATCGTGATTCCACGTTCACGCTCCAAGTCCATCGCGTCGAGAATCTGGTCTTTCGATTCTCGGGCCGTAACAGCGCCCGTGGCTTCCAGGAACCGGTCAGCGAGAGTTGATTTGCCGTGATCGATATGAGCAATAATCGAAAAATTGCGTATGAGGCTTTGCAAATCCTGGCTCATTTCCCAATAAAATCGGTTTATTATAGTTACTGCCCCCGATGTTGTCAAAGTAAACACCCCCCTCGTATAATCCGTTCCGCACCTCATTCCTATGGACATTGTCAAAGGTCATTGGTCAATTGCTTCACCTTGTCCTTCCACTTTGACCGTTGACCATTGACGCTTTACCCAACTGCTATGGCTCGCCCACCCTCTACGAAACAATTGATCGATTGGGATCACCGGTACCTCTGGCATCCCTTCACCCAAATGCAGGAATGGGAACAAGAGGCGCCGCTCATTATCGAAAGAGGAAAAGGAGCCTATCTGATCGATACCGAGGGAAAGAAGTATCTCGACGGAACCTCCTCCATCTGGGTCAATCTCCATGGCCATCACCATCCGGTACTCGACCGTGCGATCAAACGGCAACTGGATAAGATCGCCCATTCCTCGCTGTTCGGGCTCTCCAATCCACCGGCGATTCAACTCGCACGAGCCTTGACCCGAATCGTACCCAAAGGCCTGACGCGGGTATTTTATTCCGACAATGGATCGACGGCGGTCGAAATCGCGCTCAAAATGGCAGTCCAGTACTGGCAGCTACGACGCCCCGAGGCTGGCCCCAAAAACAC
>JACAFD010000244.1 GCA_013388555.1 Nitrospirota bacterium
CATTCAAGGTGCTCAATAGATATCCGGTCAGAAGGGGGGGGGGGTGAGGTGCTGGAGGGCGAAGAAGGAGCCCGAGAAAGGCAGAGCGTAACGGGGAGAAAAAGGGGGCTACCATCTTGACGACAACAGCCCCCGTCCACATTCGAGAATCAGGCTTACCAGCGATCGCGCTTACCGCCGCCGGCACCGCCACGACCACCGCCGCCACCCCCACCGAATCCACCGCCGCCGGTGCGAGGCTCCTGAGGGCGCGCTTCATTCACGGTTAAGGTCCGGCCACCCATTTCTGCGCCGTTGAGTGCCGTAATGGCCGCCTGCGCTTCCGCATCCGAAGACATCTCGACGAAGCCGAAGCCGCGTGACTGCCCCGTGAATTTATCCGTAATGATCCGCGCGGAGGCGACGGCGCCATGCTGGCCGAACAGATCACTCAATTCCTGCTCAGTCGCCGAGTAGGGCAACCCACCGACATAGATTTTTGAACCCATCGGGGTTCCTCCTTATGAGTTTGATGATATTGTCTTGTACGCGAGGAACGGAGGAAGGAGCTGACCGAAGACGCGAAAGATGCGGCGGCTTAGGGCTGACTTCCGACAAGGTTCTCGGGCAAGGCAACATCGATGCTGCAGACCTGATTGTTTCGCTCCACCTCACCGCCAGGCCCCTGCGATAAGATGGCTGCAGGCTATCACAGCACTTTTGAAAATGGCAATCCGAGCCTGGCAGGGTGCTGAAAAAGTCCTCACTCAACCTTGACCTCAACCTACATTTCCAGGCTTACTCTCCGATGCGCACCAGCAGTCCCCTTTCTCTGCAAAGCTCATACATCCAATGGAAGACAGCAATGACCATCCCAAGAAACACGAGATTAAGACCGATCGCCCAACCGAGATGGGCACTCGGCTCTGGAGAAGCGCTGAGCACGGCACGCATCCCTTCAAACACATGGGCCGCCGGGTTCACCCAGGCAATAACCTGCAGCCATCCGGGGAGCACATCCATCGGATAAAACACACAGGAGATGGGCTGGAACAGGAACACCATGCTCCAAGCCAGAACTTCCGCTTGCTGGCCGAATCGCATGATGAGGGCCGTGGTCAGCACCCCGATAATCCATCCTGTCAGGACAAGATTCAGAACGAATGGGACAAGCCACATCCCGATCACAAAAATGTTGTAGGAATAAAACAGGCCTGCGCAGACGACCATGACCACAGAGACGGCCAACACTTTGAAGATGCTCATGACCATCGTCGCAGCCAAAAATTCGCTCGGCTTGAGCGGGCTGGCGAACAGATTCATGAGATTTCTTGCCCAAATTTCCTCCAGAAACGAAATCGTGATCCCCTGTTGAGCTCGAAAGAGCACATCCCACAGGATCAACGCTCCTAAAAAGAATGTCACGGCCCCCGGAATCTGCCCCTCGAATTTCATGAGGTAGACCGTAATGAATCCCCAAATCACGAGGTCCAGAAACGGCCAATAGAAAATTTCCATGATGCGCGGCAAGCTACGCCGGTATAGATACATATGCCTCGCCACCAACGCATAGATCCGATGCACCTTCATCGTTCCCTTTTCCCCTCCCCCACTCTGGTTGGCAAGGGCCTCTTCTCCGAGGAGGGAAACCGGGTAGGATGTTCCTGACTGCGCGCGTCCAACGAGGGCCGTCTCAGGCCGCGCGTTGCGCGAGCAAAAGGAGCATCCTACCCAGTTCCCTCCTTCTCTATTTTTCCCGTGCCAACTTCACAAACACTTCTTCCAAATCCGCCTGTCCAAACCGGGCCACAATCTCCTGTGCCGTCCCCTCCGCCACAATCCTTCCCCGCTGCAGAAAGATGATTCGATCAGACATCTCTTCCATCTCGTGCATATTATGTGAACTATAGAGTACGCTCAGCCCGGACGATCGCCGCTCCTCCTTGAGGAAGCTCCGAATCTTTTGCGCGATATCAGGGTCCAGGCTCGCAGTCGGCTCATCGAGAAATAGGATCTTCGGTTCGGTCAAGAACGCTTTGGCCAACCCAAGTCGTGTGCTTTGACCGGAAGAAAGCTTGCGCGTCACTTTATGACGAAACTCCTCCATCTCAAGCCGCTTCACGATATCATCGACTCGCTCTTGAATCTGAGACAGACCATACAACCGCCCAATCACCCAGAGGTTCTCTTCGACCGTAAGCGCCTGCGGCAGTGAGACATAGGTCGAGGAAAAATTCACCTGCTGCAGAATGACCTCTCGGTCAGTTGCCAGATCGAGCCCGAACATTTGAATTGAGCCGGCAGTCGGTGTCACGACCCCCAGCAGCATCTGAATCGTGGTGGTCTTCCCCGCTCCATTCGGACCCAGCAATCCAAGAATTTCTCCCGGTCTTATGTCGAACGAAATATCGTTGACGGCGAAGAATTCGCCAAACTGTTTAACCAGATGGTGCACATGCAGAATGGGGGTGGACATGAATGTCAGTCTGTCACTATCGTGTTTCCGCAACCTGCGAGTTGAAGAACAGCCCGATGGCATGCCAATCGGCACAGAATATTGACTGACTTATGTGAGGGATGCTCACAACACCAAGAGCGCCAAGCGGCAGTGACGAAGGCTGAACGAGGGCCGCTTTAGGCTTCGAGCCCCTGTTTCGAGCGAGGCTGTAATCTTGGAAACTGCTTCATGATTAAAGCGGCAATGCCGGCGACGTCGTCCAACCCGAAGAGTGGAACTTGGAGATCCACGGGCTTATCCGATACCACCGCGAGTAGCCCTTCCCTGGAAATGGTGATCTCGCCGGCCTGCTCACGGATGATGACGATCTTCGGATACCCTTCGTGTTTCCATCCTTCGGCGATGACCAGATCGTAGGTGTGATCGAGAAACCGATCCCGCACGTCTTCGACACGCAGCTGATCGGACACATCGGCAAACATCGCCATGCTCCCCTTGGAGAGGACCACAACGCTGCTCGCTCCGGCTCGCTTGTGGCGCCAGCTGTCTTTCCCTTCCGTATCGAGATCGAACCCGTGTCCCGTATGCTTCACAGTTGCAACCTTGTAGCCGGCTCTGACCAATTCTGGAATCACGCGCTCGATCAGCGTGGTTTTCCCGCTGTTCGACCGGCCGACAACTGCGACGATGGGCACGGCCATGGATAACACCGGTCGATAGTCACTCGTCATCGGCCTGGAAAGATCGACAATGATCCTCCCCGTAGGCTAGTGACTGATGACCATTGACCTCCCTTTTGTCAGCAACACGACAGGCTATGCCCACTCGTTTGACTTGAGTCTGTTGGGCTGGCCCAGGCTACGCCGCTCAGCAGTTGAACCAACACGAGGTCACCTAGGTTCACCCGTTCAACTTCGACGGGAATATCAATCAAACAATTGGCTTTCACCATGGAGGTCAACATCCCGGAACCTTGCGCACCAGTCGTTCGAACCATGAAGACACCATCTTCACGAGTAAGCACACCGCGTAAGAAGTGGCGTCGGTCCGGCCGTTTCGAAAAGTTCTCCTGGAAAAGCGCCTGCACAACCGGCCGGCCGTAACTCCGGTGGCCGCTCATTTTGAGCATTGCCGGCCTGACGAGCTGCTCGAACGTCACCATGGAGGAGACGGGATTCCCCGGCAAACCAAAAGCCAGCTTACCCTGAATCTTCCCGAAGGCAAGCGGCTGCCCAGGTCTGATCGCCAGCTTCCAGAAATTCATGTCTGCGCCCAGTTCATGAAAGACCGCTTTTGTGAAATCGTAATCGCCCATCGATACGCCGCCGGACAGCACAAGAATATCTGCCGTCAGGCCTTGCGAAATCTTTTCCTTCAGTGCCGCAGGCGCATCTCTCGCAATCCCCAGCAGGATGGGAATTCCGCCCGCCTCTCTGACGGCTGCGGCAATCCCATAGCTGTTGGAGTTGATAATTTTTTCCTCGCTGAACCGCTCGTCCAAATCTGCCAACTCATCACCGGTCGAAAGAATCGCGACCCGTGGCTGCTGATAGGCAAAGATAAATGATTTGGCGAGAATCGCTAACATCCCGACTTCACCCGAACGAAGTTGAGTGCCTTTGCCAATAATACATTCGCCCTTCTTGGCGTCTTCCCCCTGGGGTCGAATGTTGGCACCTTGCTGTTCCGGCTTGAAGACACGAACAGAATCAGCTGTATACTCAGTGTCTTCGACCTTCAAGACCGTATCCGCCCCTTTCGGGAGTGGGGCTCCGGTCATGATGCGAATCGCCTGCCCCGCGCCGACGGACTTTGACGCCATCTTGCCTGCAGGAACATCTTCGATCACCGTGAGCGTCACCGGTTTCTGAATCGCATGCTCCTGCTTGATATCATTCCACCGTACCGCAAACCCATCCATCGCACTGTTATTCCATGGGGGATTATCCCGTTCCGCTACGATGTCTTCACCAAGGACACGACCAAGAGCATCAAGAAGCGAGATCTTTTCCAGGCCCAGGGTCGGCGTAGCGCCCAGCACGGTTCGCTGCGCCTCATGCAGTTGTGTGAGCCCCTCTGTCACATCTGTGGCCTTCACAGTTTCTCCTTCATCAGTGCGCCTGCGGAGACGCAATCTTTACCAGCGACCCCCGCTTCTTGCAGAACGCTTCGATCTTGTTGGCAATATCGTGATAGCACTCCGCCGTCGGTGTGTCAGAATTAAACATGGCAAACGGCTCACCGGCGTCAGACTGGATGACGACATCGGGGTCGAGGGGAATGCGCCCGAGAAAAGGCACACCCATACCGATCGCGGAGGCTTCCCCCCCGCCCTTGCGGAACACTTCGATGTGGTTGTGGCAATGGGGACACTCTAACCCGCTCATGTTTTCGACAATCCCGATGATCGGGACTTCGCTATCTTTGCAGAATGTGACCGATTTGCGGGAATCCAGCAAGGCCACTTCCTGCGGCGTGGTGATGATTACCGCGCCACTGACATCTCCAAGCAGGTCGATGGTCGTAACCGACTCGTTGCCAGTCCCGGGCGGTAAGTCGACAAACAAGAAATTGAGATCCTGCCACTCGACGCCGCCCAAGAGTTGGTTGATGAACTCGTACTTGTACGCATCGCGCCAGATGATCGGATCGTCTGAATTCTGCAATAAGAAGGACATCGAGGCAATCTTGAGGTTATACGCCTGAAACGGAATAATCCCGCCCGCGCTGCTGATCTTCAGCTTTTGCCCTTCGGCCCCCACCATCTTTGGAATGTTCGGGCCATGGATATCCATATCGCAAATCCCGACATGCCACCCTTTGAGCGCAAGACTCACGGCCAGATTCGTCGTACAGGTACTCTTTCCGACACCACCTTTGTTACTCATGATGAGCACTTTGTATTCGATCCGCTCCATCCGTTTAGCCACCAACCAGCGACTGTGCCCCTCTTTGTCCTTCTGACAGGTTTCGTTCTCATCACAGATCGCACAAGCCCACATATATACGCACGCATCACTGCCGCCTGAACTGGAGGGTTGAATGACATTCAATTCACGAGCCATGTATCTTCCCTCTGTAAAACATTACGTCGGATCTGCCCATTTTCGTCATTTTCGTTTCTCTGTCGGCACCCCGACATAGTCTCCCCCTCCCACGTGCGGGAGTCCCACTGATGGGGCCCTGCCGTTTCCTGCCAGTGCAGTGGCCACAGTGGGCACGGCTGACCCTTCCGATACCGGCTTCTTCTTGTTGAAAAACCCTGCGCTAAAAATCCCGATTTCGTAGAATATATACATCGGTAAAGCCATGAGACATTGGTTGAAGGGGTCGGGCGTCGGGGTGAGAATTGCAGCAAAGATGAACGACCCCAGCAGCGCCCACTTACGATACCGTTTGAGGAAGGGCGCATCGACCCACCCAAGCTTCGCCATAAGTGTAATCGCGAGTGGAACTTCGAAAATCAGCCCGAATACCATCAAAAACCACAGGGCAAATCCGACATACTGTGCGATGGAGATCTGGGGAATGAAGCCGGCAGTCACACCATAGGAGATTAAAAAATTCAGCGCGAATGGAAGCACAAAGAAAAAAGAAAAGCCCACCCCTGTGTAAAAAGCCAACGCGGTCAACAACACAAACGGCGCCACAAAACGTCGTTCCTGGGCATGGAGCCCTGGAACGACGAAATGCCAGACCTCCCACAGAATGTAGGGGGTCGCGCCGGCAACAGCAAAGAGCCCGGCCACCTTGACGTTTTGCCATAACGCCTCAGCCGGCGCGAGAAAGACAAATGGAACGGCCGGCAAATCGGTCGGCACCCATGACAAGGAGCCCGGCATGAACATGTTTTGGAGGGGAATACGAAGCCACTTGACCAACACATCGGCATAGAAAAATGTGCCGACAAACACCACGCCAGTGATAATCACTGCGCGTGTCAGCCGGACCTGGAGTTCCACGAGGTGCTCCATGACCGGCATTTTTTTATCTTCCAGCGGCTTAAAGATCGTGTCTTGCAACCACTGGTTGATTGAATTCAAGCCGAAGGACATGCGACCGTTCATCCGATGGTTGTCCGCGACCCCCCCGCTGCCGGGCGG
>JACAFD010000231.1 GCA_013388555.1 Nitrospirota bacterium
GGCGAAGACAGGGCGAGCAGCTCGTTCCCTGCCTGTGCATGCAAGCAGCGCAGCGACGCCTCCCCTCCAACTCCACTAACAAGACACTGAAACAAGAGGTTTCTCTTGTTTATTTGGTTTATTTGGTTTGTTTGGTTGAACTAGACTAACCAGATGAACCAGATCAACCCGTCATGCCGGCCGTTGGTTTCCAGATCGCTCGCACTGGTCGTTTAGGAACCTGCTAGGATGGCTTATCCGTTCCGTCAAAAATCCCGTCCAGTCATTCGGGAATTCGATCTCATTCGAGCCCTCCACAAACGCCATGGCCACCGCACTCCCTCAGTGATTCAAGGAATCGGCGACGATGCCGCAATCATCACGTCACGGGCCGGCCAATGGACGGTGCTGACGACCGACCTATTAGCAGAGGGGGTCCATTTCGATCTCCGAACTGCCACGATGGTCGATATCGGTTTCCGCGCCGCCGCAGCGAATCTTAGCGACATCGCAGCGATGGGAGGAACCCCGCAGCATCTGCTCGCCGCCTTGGCGATTCCCCCTACCGGCACCAGCCGTCAGGTTCACCAGCTGTACCGAGGAATGATGGCCGCGTGTCGTCCACATCACGTCGGACTGATCGGCGGAGATACGTCGGCTTCGTGCAGCGGATGGTTTCTCAGCCTGACCCTGATCGGAATGGCCCCTCCCCGCCAGGCCCTGTTTCGGAGCCGCGCACGAATCGGAGATCTTCTCTATGTAACCGGTACCATCGGCGACGCATTGGCCGGCCTGAGGATCCTGAATGAACCACCAGCTCGCATGAAACAGCACCCACCCAACACAGCACTTTCGACCAGACACCGGCAATTTTTGATCGAACGACACCTGCGTCCGACCGCGCGCGTCGCGGAAGGCCGGTGGCTCAGCGCCCATCGCTTTGCGACCTCCGCGATCGATATTTCAGACGGCCTCTCCGGCGACCTCCGTCACATTTGCGAGGAAAGCCATGTCGGAGCAGAGATCAATCTGAGAGCGCTCCCGTTATCGCCGGCCTGTCGCGCCTATGCAGCCTCTCGTAAGCTCGATCCGCTGGACCTCGCTTTGAGCGGCGGCGAAGATTACGAATTACTCTTTTCCGTATCGCCACGACAACAATCACGACTCGAACAGACAGCCCTCAAGCAAGGATTCCCCTTAACCTGCATTGGAACGACTCGTCCTCTTCGCTTCGGTATCCAAGCCCTATCCCCTCATGGTCGATATCACCGGTTGGCAGATACCAGTTACAAACATTTCACGTAACCAGCTTTATCCACGACAGCTATGGCCAAGGTCCCTTCATTTCGATCCCTGCTGAAACAGGTCCTCCATCTCCAAGAGTCTCCGCAGCGAACGGCGTTGGCCTTTGCCATTGGAATCTTCATCGGATTCTCCCCGGCCTACGGACTGCACACAGTCATGGTGATCGTCTGTTCCTGGGCATTCAGACTCAACCTTCTCGCACTCATGGCTGGCGCCTTTCTCAACAATCCATGGACCGTGGTTCCTATCCTCGGTGCTACCTACTGGGTAGGTGCCCTCTTGCTCGGCCGATCGGACAGCCCGTCCTTCGACTGGCACGATCTGAGTTTCAGCGCGATCTATGAGCAAGTCATGCCCTACGCCGCACCCTTCTTTCTCGGCGGATGTGTCTTGAGTTTCCTTGGTGCGGCTGTCGCCTACCCACTCGCCTACTTTTTCGTAGCCAGATATCGGCAGTTACACCCTGCTCACCGGTCAGAGCCATTGCCGCCTCCTCAAGATGTAAGCTAAGATGACCGGTGGTTATGCCTGAATCCAGTCATCACCTGACCGCTCCGTACGATGGCTCTGCGCTGATCGCTGATCCGATCCACCAATACGTCTCCTTCACCGTCCCCTTCTCCTCTGCGGACCCGCATGAACGGACGGAAAAGGACCTGATCGACTCTCCCTGGGTTCAACGTCTCCGGTACATTTATCAACTCCAAAGCGCCCGTTGGGTATACCCATCGGCGGAACACACCCGCTTTGTCCACTCGATCGGCACCATGCATGTGGCAGGCCGGTTTGCCCAGCACCTCTATCCGTTTCTCAAAAAAACCGTGAAGGAGCTTCCATCAGCAAACTTCGTCGAAGAGTTTCTCCGTGTCACGGCGCTCGTGCACGACATCGGCCACGGCCCCTTCTGCCATTTTTTCGACGACAACTATTTGCATGATTTCCATGCCAGTCACGAGAAACTGGGGCAGATCATCATCCGAGACCATTTGGGTCCCCTCATCCGCAAGATCCGGCGCAGCCCGTCCGGCCCTTTCGCTAAAGGCGAGGAACTCAACCCCGATCAAATCGCGCATGTCATTCTCAAAGAAAAGGGCAAAGACAACTCCCGCATGCCTCGATGGCTGAATATGCTTCAGCCGGTCATATCTGGAAGCTATACCGCGGACAACCTCGACTATGTCCTCCGCGACTCCTACATGTGCGGCGTGGCGGTCGGCCCGGTTGATCTCTCCAGACTCATTCACTACACGATCATTACGGACAGGGGATTCACGATTCACAAGACGGGGCTTCCCGCCCTGCAGATGTTTCTCAACACCCGCATGTATCTCTATTCGAACGTCTACTATCACCGGACTACGCGCGCGATTGACATCCATCTTCGTGACATCTTCGGCGAGACCATGAAGCTCCTGTTTCCCCACGACCCTCGCAAGAAGATGGACGAGTACCTGACGCTGACCGACTGGTCCTTGCTGGAACAGGTACGGGGATGGAAGACCTCCCGCCATGCCGCAGAGCGGCGACTCGGTGCAGAATGGCAACGGATTCTCGTCCGCGACATTAAATGGAAGATGGCCTATAGCGCGGTGCTCAAGGAAAAGGGCCAAGAGCGAGGCATGGACTTTCCCAGCCACGAGCACTTCGAAGAACAAATCAAAAAAGAAGTGCCGGCGCGGCTCCAAAAGGTGGAGTTCCGTGTCGACATGGCACCGCTCGATCCACGGCCGGACCCGAAAGACCGGCGCGGCAACCCCCTCTATGTCTACGACCCCAGCACTCAAAGCATCTCGACCGAACCGCTTGAAGAATTCCTCGATCTCCTGCCGACCAGGCTAGTCCAATTTCGCATCTACACGCTCGACCACCAACACGACGCCGCCCTCTCGCGCGCCGCCGCCACAGTGCTGAACAAGACCCCCTCCAGCCTCGAAACCAATTTGTAGTATTGCTTGTTCGACCAAGAAAAGCTGAGATACTGTCCTTGTGAGATGGATTGATGGGGGGACAGCATGAAACAGCACCTTCTCCGGATCGCGATAGCCATCCCCTTCATTGCCGGGACACCAGCCTTAGCCCAATCAACCCAAGCCGATCCCCCAGCCGACGCCGCCGGCATCCTGAACTCCCTGCCGCCGGAACTTCACAAGAAGCTCCAGGAGCTCTCCGAACTACTTGATGAGAAGATCAAGGCGGGCATGATCACCGATGCACAGATACAGCAGCTACTCATGTCCGGCCGTCTCGAACGGGCCATCCGCTCTCTCGGCCCGGAGGCCAATCAACTGTTCGATGAATTAAATGCCGAGATGAAAAACGGTAAAGGTCCGGGCGAAGACGCGCTGGCGCCCTTACTCGGCGGATTAAGCGGGATGGGGAAGTAGGAGGTTGCCCTACTCCCGGCATATTTTCCTTCACCCGCATCTATTGATCAACAAGTCACAGCCAAGCTTCGCACAAAGAGCTAACCCGCCTACCCACTAATCAATTCGCAGCGCCCAGTTGCCGAAACTCAGCAACCCGGTGAGTTTTCGGTTCAGACTCTAGGATAATATCGAGTGGCCAGCCGCGTCCGAAAGAGCCACTACGGATGTGGCATGAATGTTAAGGCCTATCACACCTGCTCTTAGGTTATTCTCTAACTAAAACGGCTTATGGAGTCAGCGTGGTTTCAGGAGGGGGAATAGTCGCAGTCGTAGGAGGCGTGCCACCGTTCTTGAGTGGCAGATCGAGCAGCGAATAGGGGTTCACACGGGCACCGTTGAGTTTGACGCCCCAATGAAGATGCGGGCCGGTCGCGCGGCCGGTCGCCCCCACCTTACCGATAATTTGCCCCGCCTTCACCAAATCTCCGTCCTTGACAAGAATTTCAGACAGGTGAAAATACATGCTGTAGAACCCGAGCCCGTGATCGACGAAGACTCCCCTGCCGGAAAAGATATGATCGACGGTGAGGCGCACGACTCCATCGTTCGTGGCGGCCACCTCCGTGCCCACCGGCGCGCCGATATCCTCCCCATTGTGCGGATTGCGCGGTTTACCGTTCATGACCCGCACGCTCCCGACGACGGACACCGACGCC
>JACAFD010000222.1 GCA_013388555.1 Nitrospirota bacterium
GAACCCACGAAAGACCGCGATCGATCGTGGCCTACCTGCGGCTAGACGTCGGCTGTTTAGAGAAATGATGGAGTGCGATCATAACGTTTCAATGAGTTATGGGTAGATATTAACGGACTGTCCAATGGTACGACTTGTGCTGTAGTCCTAGGTGGGTATTGCTGGGAGATTCAACGTATTGTTTTATTGTGACCGTTAGTTACTCGACACCCAAAACGTTACTAATTTGTAACGCCAAGAATTGGCTATCAACTCATTGATTTCACATCAATATTCTTGATAACTCTGATGCGCCACCACAAAATGTTACGGCCTGTACTCAACGATGTAAATAAATACTCATCTCGAGCCGTTCTCGGCAAAACTCCTTTTACCACGATTATTCAGTCACTTGTCAGAATAAATGAAGCATCATCGATCCATATATTAGGTTTGGTGCGTATGTTGCGAGTATAGATTGTACGCAATGTTGAAATTCAATGTACGTAGAAATTTAATCCTGTTCAATCGACCGGTGACTGCTCTGTTTGTCCTATTTTGTGGCGGCTCTCTGGGATTATTCAGCGACATCTTCATTTCCATTCTTATCAATGAGGGCCGTGAACTTGTTTAAAGCCCTTAATTGAAGGAGGTAAGACCCATGTTTTTGTCACGGAGGCAGTTTTTAAAAGTCACGGCCGGCACGGTTGCCGCGGTGGCGGTGGCGGACCACGTGCTGGCGCTGACCGCGCTCCAGCCGGTCATCGAAGTCGGGAACCCGTTGGGGGACTATCCGGATCGCTCCTGGGAGCGGGTCTATCACGACCAGTATCGGTACGACTCGTCCTTTACCTGGGTCTGTTCGCCGAACGACACGCATGCCTGCCGCGTCCGGGCCTTTGTGCGGAACGGGGTGGTGATGCGCGTGGAGCAGAACTACGACCATCAAACCTATGAAGACCTCTACGGCAACCGCGGGACGTTTGCCCATAACCCCCGGATGTGTTTGAAGGGCTTCACCTTCCATCGGCGGGTGTATGGGCCCTATCGGCTGAAGGGCCCCTTGATGCGCAAGGGCTGGAAAGAGTGGATGGATGCGGGTTCCCCGGAGCTCTCCTCTGAAATCAAGCGTAAGTATAAGTTCGACAGCCGGTTCCTCGACGACATGTTGCGGGTCTCCTGGGATACGGCCTTCACCTATGCGGCCAAGGCGATGATTATCATCGCGACGCGGTACAGTGGCGAGGCCGGGGCCCGTCGCCTCCGGGAGCAGGGGTATGCACCGGAGATGATCGAGATGATGAAGGGGGCCGGGACCCGGACGTTCAAACACCGTGCGGGGATGCCGGTCCTCGGGATTATCGGCAAGATGGGGAACACCCGCATGAATGGGGGGGTCAACGCCTTGCTGGATACCTGGATCCGGAAGGTCAGCCCGGAGCAAGCCCAGGGGGGGCGCTACTGGTCGAACTATACCTGGCATGGGGATCAGAACCCCGCGCATCCCTGGTGGTGTGGCGCCCAAGGCTCCGACATCGACCTCTCCGACATGCGCTTCTCGAAACTGAACACCAGTTGGGGGAAGAACTTTGTCGAGAACAAGATGCCGGAAGCCCATTGGAAGTTGGAATGTATCGAGCGGGGCGCGCGGGTTGTGGTTATCACGCCGGAATATAACCCCACCGCCTATCGGGCCGACTACTGGATGCCGCTACGGCCTGCCTCGGACGGTGCCATCTTCTTGGGAGCGATGAAGATCCTTGTCGACGAGAATATGCACGATGTGGACTTCCTGAAAGGCTATACCGATTCGCCGATGCTCGTCCGTACGGACACCCTGCAGTTCTTAGATCCGCGCGACGTCATCGCCGACTACCAGTTCCCGGACTTCTCGAAGAGTTACTCGGGCCGAATGCAGTCCCTCAAGCCGGAGCAGGTGCAGCGGCTCGGCGGGATGATGGTCTGGGACCTGAATAAGAAGCAGGCGGTCCCGCTCCATCGGGAGCAGGTGGGCTGGCACTATGAGAACAGCGGCATCGATGCCGCCCTCGCCGGGACCTACCGGGTGAAGCTGTTGAATGGGCGGGAAGTCGACGCGATGCCGGTCTGGCAGATGTACCTGGTGCACTTCCAGGATTACGACCTTGACACCTGTCATCAGATCTGCCGGACGCCGAAAGACCTGCTGGTCCGGTGGGCACGGGATTCCGGTACTATCAAGCCGGCGGCCATCCACAATGGTGAAGGGACCTGTCACTATTTCCATCAGACCATTAACTCCCGCGGGGCGGCCATGGTACTGATTATCACCGGGAACGTCGGCAAGTTCGGCACCGGGCAACATACCTGGGCCGGTAACTACAAGGCCGGAGCATGGACGGCCACGCCCTGGTCCGGCGCAGGGCTTGCGGTCCATACGGGGGAGGATCCGTTCAATATCACCCTCGATCCGAACGCGCACGGGAAGGAGATCAAGACCAAGTCCTATTACTACGGCGAAGAGGTGGGCTATTGGAATCATGGTGATACGGCCCTGATCGTCAATACCCCGAAGTATGGGCGCAAGGTGTTCACCGGCAAGACCCACATGCCGACTCCGAGCAAGTTCCGCTGGGTGGTCAATGTGAATGTGCTCAATAACGCGAAGCACCACTATGACATGGTGCGCAACGTCGATCCGAACATCGAGACCCTGATCTGTCAGGACATCGAGATGACCTCGGATGTCAACCACAATGACATCGCCTTCGCCGCGAATTCCTGGATGGAGTTCACCTATCCGGAAATGACCGTCACGGTGTCCAATCCGTGGGTGCAGATCTGGAAGGGCGGGATCCGGCCGTTGTATGATACCCGGAACGATCTGGATTCATTTGCGGGAGTCGCGGCGAAATTGTCGGAGATCACCGGCGACAAGCGGATGCGCGACTATTTCAAATTCGTCTACGAAAACCGGGTCGACGTCTATGCGCAGCGCATGCTGGATGCCTCCAGCACCTTCTACGGCTATAGTGCCGACGTGATGCTGAAGTCGGAAAAGGGCTGGATGGTCATGGTGCGGACCTATCCGCGCACCCCCTTCTGGGAGGAGACGAACGAGTCGAAGCCCATGTGGACGCGGACAGGGCGCTACGAAAATTACCGGACCGAGCCGGAGGCGATCGAATATGGCGAGAACTTTATTTCGCACCGGGAGGGGACGGAAGCGACCCCCTATCTGCCGAATGCGATCATGACGAGTAACCCCTATGTCCGCCCGGATGACTATGGGATTCCGATCACCGCGCAGCACCATGACGACAAGACGGTGCGGAACATCAAGCTGCCGTGGCAGGAAATCAAGCGGCATGCGAACCCGTTGTGGGAGAAGGGTTACCAGTTCTACTGTGTCACGCCGAAGACCCGGCATCGGGTGCACAGCCAATGGTCGGTGAACGACTGGGTGCAGATTTACGAGTCCAACTTTGGCGATCCGTACCGCATGGACAAACGGACGCCGGGGGTCGGGGAGCACCAGTTGCATATCAACCCGCAGGCGGCCAAAGACCGGGGCATCAATGACGGCGACTACGTCTATGTGGACGGGAATCCGGTGGACCGGCCCTATCGGGGCTGGAAACCGTCGGATCCGTACTATAAAGTGGCGCGCCTCATGATCCGGGCGAAGTATAACCCGGCCTATCCGTACCATGTGACGATGGCGAAGCACGCGCCCTACGTGGCGACGCCGAAGTCGGTCAAAGGCCATGAGACCCGCCTGGACGGCCGGGCGATTGCGGTGGACACGGGGTATCAATCGAACTTCCGGTACGGGGCGCAACAGTCCTTTACCCGGAACTGGTTGATGCCGATGCACCAGACGGACTCCTTGCCGGGCAAGCACGCCATCGCCTGGAAGTTTAAGTGGGGCTATCAAGTGGACCATCATGCGATCAATACGGTGCCGAAGGAATGCCTGATCCGCATCACGAAGGCGGAAGACGGGGGGATCGGGGCGCGGGGCCCGTGGGAACCGGTGCGGACCGGCTTTACGCCGGGCCAAGAGAACGAGTTCATGATCAAGTGGCTCAAAGGCGAACACATTAAGATCAAAGTGTAATAACCCGTGAGGGGGTAGGCGTGAGGGGGGGTGGAGCCGACTTCAAACCCGTCATCTGACGCCTGACGCCTCACGCCTTACGGAGGACGACCATGCCTGAAGTGTATAACTGGCAACTGGGGCGGAAGATGCTGTATCCCTACGAGGAGCGCCATCCGAAGTGGCAGTTTGCCTTTGTCTTCAACATCAACCGGTGTTTAGCCTGCCAGACCTGTTCGATGGCCGACAAGTCGACGTGGCTGTTCTCCAAGGGGCAGGAATATATGTGGTGGAACAACGTGGAGACCAAGCCGTACGGCGGGTATCCCCAGTTCTACGACGTGAAAATCACCCAACTCATCGAGCAGGTGAACCCGGGGGGGCAGGTGTGGAACGTCCGGGTGGGGCGCAAGCACCATGCGCCCTATGGGGTGTTCGAAGGGATGACGATCTTCGACGCGGGGGCCAAGGTGGGCCAGGCGGCGATCGGCTATATCCCGACGGACCAGGAGTGGCGGTTCGTGAACATCTATGAGGATACGGCGACGTCGATGCGGGCGCTCGTCGAAGGCATTGATAAGACCGGTTTCTCCCGGGACGAACCCTGGAAGATGACGGGCAGCAGCCTGCCGGAACATGAGACCTTCTTTTTCTATCTCCAGCGGATCTGCAACCACTGTACGTATCCCGGCTGCTTGGCGGCCTGTCCCCGGAAGGCGATCTACAAGCGGCCGGAGGACGGGATTGTCTTGATCGACCAGAACCGGTGTCGGGGCTACAAGAAGTGTGTGGAGCAGTGTCCGTTCAAGAAACCGATGTATCGGGGCACGACCCGGGTGTCGGAGAAGTGCATTGCCTGCTATCCGCGGATCGAAGGGAAGGATCCTTTGACCGGGGGGGAGCCGATGGAGACGCGCTGCATGGCGGCGTGCGTGGGCAAGATCCGGATGCAGAGCCTGGTGCGGATCGGGGAGGACGGCCTGTGGGCGGAAGATCGGTGGCACCCGCTCTATTACACGATTCGGGTGGAACAGGTGGCGCTCCCGCTCTATCCGCAGTGGGGGACGGAACCCAACGGCTTCTACATTCCGCCGCGGCATAGCCCCCGCGGCTATGCGCGGCAGATGTTCGGGCCGGGGGTGGACAACGCGATCGAGAAGTATCTGGTGCCGAGCCGGGAGCTGCTCGCGGTGTTGCAACTCTGGCGCGCGAGTCAACAGATCGTCTTCCGGTACGATGTCATTCCGGGGCCGAAAGTGTTCGAGACCCAGATCCACGGGAAACGGTTTGAGATGTACAACGATACGGTGTTGGGCTTCAATAAGTCGGGCAAGGAAGTGGCGCGGATTCAGGTGGAAGAGCCGATCTATATTCGGCCCGCCGAACGCGTCACCTGGCTCTAAGTATTACCTAAACCGTTGCTTCACAGGGGCGGAGTTCATTCGTGGGCTCCGCCCCTTCTGCGTGACCGACCTAAAACCTCATACGTCTCCACTAGTCTTTAGGCTCAGGCTCTGCTATTCTAATCTTTTCTGCGCGCTTGACGCGCGCTAGGGGGGTTCAGTAGAGTTGGTCAAGCATACGCATATTTATCCTTCACAAGCTGGGGTATCACCGGCGTGACCTCTCCCCAACCACCACCGATCCCGTTCTCCGCACAAGCCATACCCTTCGATGAGTTTCTGGCTTCCGGGAAACTCCCGGAAGGCTACCTTGCCAGCGAGTATATCGCTCAGCAATTCGTCGAGCGCCTCGTGCACTATGTCCTCAGTGTTCCAGCCAGCAGTTATACCATGGCTCAATTGGGACAACTCCTGGAACAGATAAACCCCCGTGCCCAGGTACTTTTCTTTAAACGCCTTAAAGAAACCAGTCCTGAGAGTCTCAAAGATTTTGCTCCGCTCTATTACGGCTTCATGAACGAGTTTCATTCCCTTCTATTCACCTAGCCCAACATTTTTTTCTTGTTGCCGGGCCATTCTCATGTATAATTGAATGGCTACTAATTTGCATAAAGGAGCGACATGAATCCAACCTTACAGCGAGCAGTGACGAGCTTCTATAATCTCATTTACGAGGCCCAAACCTTTGCCACGACGATGTCACGGATTGACACCGCTGAGCAGGAACATTACGCCGGGCGGATTGAGGGGCTGAATTGGGTGCTTGATCGCTGCCAAGAGCTCGAAGACATGGATGCAAACTTGACTCCCTCTTCCCTCCAGCGAGTTCTCACGGAAGTCAAATCCGATCTCGATCACGAATTGTCAGTCCAACGGCGGGAAAAGGGCCGTCGTGCAGATGGCCGAGAGGAGGCTCTCAATTTTGTCGCGGATTATTTATCGAGCCTGATCACAGCTACGGACATTGAGTCAGCCAAGACGCCGGCGGTGTAACGATCCTGTCGTCAATATGCCAGGCTTCCCTCATAAACCAACCGATCTATTCCACAGGGCCGCTCGACGGCCAAGACCAGAAGCCTCAGAATCGCCGGATCAATTCAGATCGTTGAAGGCCTCCCTGCTCTATTGCCCATCCTGCCGAGTGGCGACTCCGACAAGAGAACGGCTCCTGCTCGTGCTCCCGACTGGGAACCTATACGAATATCTCTGCCAGCACTGTGGAACATCGACAGGCTCCAAGACTGACAACCTATAGGCGCGGACTTGCCGTCACACCTCAACGGCGATCCGGGCAATAATGGGACGGAATGTTCAAGCATTCAGGGGAGAAGTGTCAACTGGGATGAGCGGAAATGACCTGCGCGGGAGAATCCGAGTACAAGGTTGCTCCAAGATGAATCAACGATGGAGGCAGAGTCGGCACTGAACAATGCGGGCTAGATCATCCCTTCCAGGGGGATACCTTCTTCGATGAGCATGACAGGAATGTCTTCGCGAATAGGATACAGGATCTTCCGGTCGCTTCTGATCAACCCTCCGTCGAGGAGCTCGGTCACCGGTTTATTCCCCTTATTTGTCAATTGTCCACGGCTCACGGCCTCGTTTAACCTGGCAATCAAGGCTTCATCCGCCAGATTCACATCCTGTTTCGTCTCGGGGCAACAGAGAATGGCGAGAAGATCCTTGTCGATATTAACCGGGTTCCTTGCTCCCGTATGTTCCGCCATGATAGCCCCCTTGTGTGAATCAATCGGGTCTCACATTCGTACAATAGATCACCGAAGTCAAAGAGATCAAGCCTTACGAACAGACCCCCGTCCGATCAGCGGTTTCTGCTACACTACAAGCCTTGCCTCGACATATGAATAGGAGGAAGCAAGGGCGATGTCAAAGACCTTATGGAAATACTCATTGGCTGGATTATTGGTCCTCGTGCCGGCCTGGGCCACATTCTTGATCTTTTCCACACTATTTCACGCACTCAACGAATTGATTAACGATCTTCCGTGGCACATCGGAGTCCAGGAAAGGCCGGGCATCAGCCTCATCTTGTTTCTGTTCATTGTTGTCATTGTCGGCGCCATTGCCACCCATGTAGTAGGACAGCGTGTGATCACCGGGACAGAGCGGTGGATCGAACATGTTCCGCTGGTCCGCAGTGTCTACAGCACCCTCAAAGGGATGACCGATCTCATAAATTTCCGTTCTCGATTCGGGCGCAGCACAGTGGTGGCCTTCCCCTTCCCTCGAGACGGTCTCTGGGCGATTGGGTTTGTGATGGGAGCTGCGCCGCCGCCCCTCCAAGTCGCACCGCCAGCGCACTTGCTCATGGTCTTCGTGCCGACAGCCATCCATCCGTTCACCGGCCTCCTTGCACTTGTTCCTCAGCCACAGTTACGCCCGATCAATCTGCCACCGGAAGACGCCATTAAGATGGAGTGCACCGCCGGTCTGTACAAGCCAGAAACCGGATGGTTGCAACCCCCAAAGTCAACGGCCTAAACCCCATGCCATTCCTCGATCAACTGAACGTGCGAATTGCCAAGCCAGAAGATGCGGAAACGATCGAGTCTTTCAGCGCAGCCATGGCCCTTGAAACAGAAGGCCGCCGCCTTGATCCTGATCGCCTGCATCTTGGAACCATAGCCCTGATCGAAAATCCCGCCCAGGGATTTTTCATCGTCGCAGAACAGGGGCAGGGCGACAACCGACAACTCCTTGGGCAGCTGATGGTCACATTTGAATGGAGCGATTGGCGGAATGGAGCATTTTGGTGGATCCAAAGCGTCTATGTCGCTCCAGCTTGGCGCTGTCGGGGGGTCTTTCGCCGGATGCATGAAAGCGTGGTGGCCGCTGCAAAGACAAGGCCTAACGTCTGCGGGGTCCGTCTGTACGTCGAACGGCGCAATAAGACTGCGCAGGAAGTGTACCGAAAAGTGGGACTCACTCCGTCATCCTATGCCATGTTTGAAACAGATTTTGTTCTAGCGCCTCTAAATGGTTTAGAAGATCGTCCAAACGAAGCTTAGCAAAAGGAGGACCCGTGTTACTTCTCAGACCGCTGGTCGGTATCATCGTCATCCTGGTGCTTGCCATGACTCAAGGCTGTATCGTGACCAGGGGGACGGTCGGCGAGCCGCTCCAAGAAGACGCTATCTCGGCAATCAAGAAAGGCACGACGACCATGGCAGAAGTCGTTTCAAGGATGGGTGCGCCTGACCGGATTGTCAGAGGCAACGATCATGAGATCTTTCACTACTATTACTATGACGGGAAATCGCCGGCGATGTTGCTCCTGATACTGAATTTCATCCGGATGGATATCAAGAGCGATAACCTCTATGTGTTTTTCAACAGAAACGGGATAGCCGAAGAGGTCGTCTACGGCAAACGCACTGACCGCACACGATTCAAACTGTGGCCGTTTGGTGACTAACGTGGGGGCTCGTTTCCACTCGTTCAAATTGATCGCTGGCGCGCTCTGCATCATCCTTCTTTGCGCAGGATGTACCGTCAGCCGCGCAAAGCTTAACGAGGTCATAACCTCGGAACAGGTCAACTTTGTTCGTGTCGGGCAGACGACGATACGCGAATTGGCTGATCACATCGGAGCTCCAGATGAGGTGACCGAATCTGAGTTCGGGTTCGTGGCGCTCTATTATTGGAGTGATACCAAATCTGCGTCTATTGACTTTGGCGCCATCGGTCGCCTGTTCTTGCC
>JACAFD010000255.1 GCA_013388555.1 Nitrospirota bacterium
ACCCTTCATTGACCAAAATGATCATGGGCGAGTCATCCATCTGATCTTTCCCTTTGGAGACCCACTCGTCCTTCTTGCTTTCACGTCCTTTGGTATAGACCACCAACTTGCCGCTGGGAAGAAACTGCTCGGAGACCTCAACAGCTGAGGTCAGCAGTCCGCCGGGATTATTGCGGAGGTCGAGAATCGTCGATTGAAGTTTCTGATCTTTGAACTGTTTGAGTACCTTACTTAAATCCCGCCCCGTTGATTCTTGGAATTGCGTCAGACGAATGTATCCAATATTGTCCAACACCTTCGACTTCACGCTTTCAATCTTGATGGTATCGCGGACCAACGTAAATTGGAGGGGCTCAGGAACCCCCTCCCGCTGAATTGTCAAATTGACCTTCGAACCCTTGGGGCCACGCATCTTTTGAACCGCATCCATCAATGTAAGGTCTTTCGTCGTCTCGTCGTTTACCTTGGTAATAAAGTCGCCCGACTTCACTCCGGCTCGGTGGGCCGGTGTACCCTCGATGGGCGCGATCACTGCCAAACGGTTCTCCTTCACCCCGATCTGAATACCCACCCCCCCGAACTCGCCCTTCGTTTCAACCTGCATTTCCTTATACATGTCTGCAGTCATATAGGCCGAATGCGGATCGAGGGTTGAAAGCATTCCACGGATAGCACCCTGGACAAGGTCCTTCACCTTTGTTTCATCAACGTAACTTTTCTGAACTTGGGTTAATACCTCAGAGAATGTCTTCAGCTCTTCGTAGGTTTCCGTGGCATGCCCCGTTCTCTCCCAGCCTTTGCCGAGCAGCACGCCCAGGACCAACGCCACTATCAGCATAGGGCCCAATATCCAGAATCGTCGTTGGGGGTCCTGTTCCATAAAATATTGTCCTTTCCTATTCCCGTTCCCTAAGGAGTCTGAGTCATGCCATTCTACTGCGGCAAATGACCTGCAGGCATCTACGTCGATCTGGCCCCCCAATAAACCTTGAACGTATTCCGACGAGTTCGTTTCCCATTGTTTGAGCCTGTGACCTATCGTTTCGCCAACCAATGGAGAGGATCAATCGGGTCCGCTCCCTCACGTAACTCAAAGTATAGAGTATTTTCCCCTGTCATGCCTGTGTCACCCGTTTCGCCAATCACTTGCCCGGCCCCCACCTGCGCCCCCACTGTGGCAAGAATCTTTGAAGCGTGCGCATACAACGAAAAGAACCCGTTCGCATGATCAAGGATTATAACGAGTCCATATCCTTTCAACCAGTCTGCATACACGACGGCTCCCGGCATCACTGCGTGAATGGTGCTCCCCTCGACGGTCTTGATTTCGATACCTCTGCGCTGCACATATGTGTTGAAGGTCGGATGTTTCTGGCGGCCAAAGAAGGAGATAATATCTCCATTAGCCGGCCACGGCAGCGCGCCCTTTACCCCACGAGGGGCGATTCCCCCGGTAGGAGGCCTGGCCGCGGCCGCGCGGCGGCGTTGCTCCAACTCGCGCAAGAGACTATCGATGCGCGAGGCAGACCGTTCTAATTCCTGGAGTGCACGCTCGTAGGACTCTTTTTCATGAGTAATCTTGGCAAGATAGATCTTCTTTTCTTTCTTGACCGATTTCATCTCAGCCAGCTGCTTCTCAGTGCTTTGCTTGTACGACAGCATCCCCACCCGCGCTTCTTCCCTTTGCCGCTCCGCCTCCTCCATGCGGGTCATATCGGCTCGGAATGTGCCCATGAGGGCGTAATCCCGCTCAGATACGGCCGAGAGATACTGAAGCCTACGCTGAAAGTCGCCATATGAGTCCGAGGCCAGCAAAGTTTTCCAATGCCCAAATCGGCCTTCCATGTACTGCACTTTCAGCCGAGCCAGAATGGCGTCCTGACGTTCCCGCATACTAGCACGCAAACCGGCCAGTCGCGTATTGATGACCTCGATCTCTTGATCTTTCTTTTGCAACTTTCGGCTAATCTCCTGGTGCGCTTGTCGGTACTGCAGTAGGCGTTCGTCGAGTGTCTGAATCCCCTGCAATAGAGACTCCCGCTTTTTCCCTGCTGCGTCAGCCTGTTTGCGTGCCTCTTCGATCTGACCTTTGAGTTGGTCGAGGGCTTTCCGTTCTTTCTCAATCTTGTCGATGATCGGATCGGCTGCAGCAACCGTCGACCAGGAAAGACTCGCGAGCCCCCAGATCATGACTCCGACTCTGAACACCGGCCAAGGTCTCATGCCTTGGCCCCGCTGAAACGCCGCATGGATACGAAGCTGCCTGCTACCCCGAGCCCCATCCCTACCGCAATCAACGCAAGACAGACTGACGGAGGGAAAAAAGCAATCAGGTTGTCGAGTCCGGCAAATCGCCCCATCGTTCGCATTTGCTGCCGGAATAATTCGTACATGAACTTGAGCATCACCAGCGAGAGTGCGCTCCCTAACGCACCAAGGACCGCACCTTCTAACAGATAGGGGACCCGGATGAAGCTGGACGTGGCCCCGATGAGACGCAAAATGGCAATCTCATCGCGTCGGGCGAACAGTGTAAGACGAATGGTATTCGCGATAATGGTGACGGCAGCGGCCGAGAGAATGACGCCGATGCCGATAGCGACTAACTCAATCGATCGAATCACCGTCGCGAGGGCGTCGATCCAGTCTTGATTATAGTCGACTTTGGAAACGCCGGCGACCTGCCTCATCCGTTCCGCCCATCGCTTAATCGCATCCGGCGAGTGAAACAACGGGCTGAGTGCCACTACAAAGGAGGCCGGTAAGGGATTCTGGCCCAGCCCTTCAAGCAAATGAGACTCCGAAGGAAATTGCGCCTTGAACTCTCCCAGTGCCTGCTCCTTTGAGATAAATAACAGTGAGGCAACGGCACGATCGCTTCGCAAATGCTGCTCCACCTCCGCGACCGAATCGGCGGAAAGCCGGTCCTCAAGATAGACCATGATCTTGACATCATCCTGGAGCCACCCGGCTGCGGTCCGCAGGTTGACGTAAAGCAACAGAAAGACACCGACACAAGCCAGCGTAAAGGCCGTAGTCAAGATGGCGACCATCGTCGTAGTCCGGTTGGTCCGCATATTGACCCAAGATTCTCTGAGAAAATACGAAAGCGTCCTCACACCAATCCCCTATGTTCCGGCAGCAACCGGCCCTGTGACAATGTGAGCACCCGCCGGTTTACTTGCGCCATCACCAGGGGGTCATGCGTCGCCACCACGACCGTCGTGCCGCGGGCATTAATAAGTTTAAACAGTTCGATAAT
>JACAFD010000266.1 GCA_013388555.1 Nitrospirota bacterium
ACCGCGCTGTGGTTATGCTTCCATGAGGCTGTGTGACAACTGTTCCCATACGGTCAACATACCGTCGTTCCATTTGATAAGTTGGGCTGTTCCGTCCTGAGAGACTACCACCGCCAGAACGTCATGCAGTGCACTGCACAAGCTGTAAGCCGAATTATGGCGGCTGCCCACACAGTCGGTCTGCTCCTTCCGGATCTCGAATCCTTCCGGGTCCAAGGTTTTGGCTATTGAATCGACATGCCACAGTTTGCCCGATATTTGAGCCCCAAACCCGACCAGTTCCAATCTCTCTGTCATTACCACTGCGCCGTCAACCTGTGTCATGCCCGCTACCAAGTGAGCCCACTCGAATACGGATTCATCAAGGAGAGAGAGTGTCTGGTTTTTGCCGGCCAGGTATTCTGTCCAGCCGACCTTTCTTTCCGGGTTTTCAAGGGAGCCGTGGAATTCCGCCAGGGCATCGGCTGTTTTGACAATGAGGGTGCGAAATCGTCTGCATGGCTCTTCATCAGCGAATCTGTACCTGATTCTTACGTAAGGATTCTCTGACAAAAACTCGTCCTTGCGCTCTTCGGGGATGAAGATCAACGTGCCTCCATGTCTGTGGGATCGAATCCTTCCGATGATTCTCATAAAAACCTGTTTCTTGATTATGCCGAAAAACTCGGGATCGATGGCCGCCCAAGGCTTTGTCACATACCTCCGAGCTTCCCTGTGCAACGCAAGTTCCTCATCGGCCAGGGTGCCGAATGCTGAACGGATCCACATGGAATCGATAACCGTCGTGGATGGGCAAACAACATCTCCGGCATTGAGTGTGGCAATATCGGTGGATCCGTTGCTCACGGTGATGCGACCCGGATTTGTAACGTTTATGACAAGAGAGTCGGGAAGCGGTTGGTACCCCTTCCCACCTCCATGAAGGCTTTGGGTCCACCGTGGTCCGGAATGCACGATTCCCCAGATGGACAATCCGCTTTTCCCATCGCGCCACAGTCCGATCAGGGAACCGTAGAAATCCACCGATGGTGAGAGCTTTCGCAATTCACGATCAGTAAATGGCAGCTTGTCTCTGAACAACAGCCGGTGAAGCCCGACCGGCGGTCCAAGGTCGGGGGGAAATTGGTCGGGGGCCAGAAAGATGAGCCGAAATCTCACCGGCCGCTCCTCCTCTCGAAGTAGACTGGCTTGGTAACAGACAGAGATCAGGTGTTCCAACACAGCGAGATCAGGTAGCGGTGAACAGCCCTGAGCGCTTGCCATCGGCCATCGGTCTCTGACGAACAAGGCAAGGTCCCTTGGGTAAGCTCTGATCTGGTATTCAGAAGGCATACCGACCTCCTTCAGCGCTTTCCCTTGTCGCATTGAGGAATGCCTGTTTGTAGGCTTCGGGAAGCTGGAGACCGAGAGACTGTGAAGCGTATTCAGCAAAATGTCTCATTGAGGCGCTCCTACTCAACGCTCGAATGTAGCCGCAATGCGATTGAGCTCCGCTATGGTAAGATCGTAGCCCAGGCGCGCCTGGAGCTCGTCTGATTCAGCCTTTTTGACTGCCGCTACCACTTCGGCACGTTTTGCAGGGCTGATAGTTGAGGCCTTGAGCTGATCGGAGCTCAAGCGAAGCCTTTCCTGCTGCAATGCGAGCGCCTCCCGGGCAACGTCCATCATGCGCTTTGTGCGCTCAAGTTTTCTGTATGCTTTTTCCATTTCGACAGTTACCTGGTCATTGACCCTTTGGAGGTTTTCCTCGGCCTGGGAAAGCTGGGCCTTCCGCTCGCCGATAACGGCGCCGCGCTTGCCCCAATCCCAAATATTCCAGGTCATCATGATTCCGAACGTGCCGACATTATCCGTAAGAAACGGCGCACCATCCTGGTACATGTGAGTCGCATAGAGACTGACATCGGGGATGTATTCGTCGTAGGCCGCCTTGACGCCGCCATGCGCCTTGTCCACATTGGCCTTGGCGGCTTCAAGCTCGGCATTGCCCGAAGACGCAGCCTGGAGGTAGTACTCACGGGGTTGAACGGCGCCATCCGAGGGGCCGGGATCGGAGAGATCGAGCACCGTGTCGAGCGGCAGCCCCAGAAGGTTGTTCAGTTCAGAGTTGTAGTCCGCGATCTGAATCTCCTCCGTGATGAGCGATTGCCGGTTTTGCAGGACGGCCGTGCGGGCCTCGTTCAGGCTGACTTCAAGTTGGGTCCTGGAGCGGACCGCGTCCTCTGCCTCACGCCGGCTTTCCTGGGCCGCCGACAAGCCGGCCTCCGCCGCCTCCTTTTGCTTTCTGGCCGCAAGAAGACCGTAATAGAGCTGGTGAACGACAAGGATGACATCATTTTCCGTCTGCCTGGCCTCGGCCTTCGCCACATCCCGGTCGGAGCGCGCAATCTTGGTGGCATCGTGGATTTTGATCAGCGTCGTGACAGGTTGACTTAGGGTCGTGGAGCTGAGGAAAAATGTCTGCTCACCCTGTTTTATAGAGGTTTCCTTTGTCGGAAACGGGCCCACGCCCGGGATATCGCCCAGGGCTCCCGCCGGGATGGTCGCCTCTTGTTCCTCGGATAACCTCACGTAGCGTGAATCGTTGGACAGTCGGGGAAAAAAGTCGGCCGATGTGGAATCGACCTTCTTTGCCTTCTCATCCACTCTGAAGCGGGCAATCTTGACTGCCTTATTTCCTTTCAGGGCCAGGTCGACCGCCTCCGGCAGGGTGAGGCGCTTTGTTTCCGCGAATGCCGGACTTGCGACAAGAATCAGCCCCGCCACGAGCAGTGCTGCCGCCACGGCACGGGAAGGATGCTTGATACTGGGTGGTTCGGGCTTGATCGTGCGCGACTTGACTATTACGAACAGCACCGGGACCACGAGCAGCGTCATGAACATGGACCAGGTCAGTCCGACTGCGAGAACGCTCGCCAGGGGGCTCCACAGGCTTGACTTGGAAAGGATCATGGGCGTTACTCCAGCGGCTGCGGCCATGGTTGTCAGAAAGATCGGCCGAAGTCGGCGCTCGCCCGCCTCCGTTGCGGCCTGCTCAAGCGGGTGTCCTTCGCGTATCCTCTCATTAATATAGTCGACGAGAATGATTGCGTTTCGCACCACGATCCCGCAGAGGGCGATTAGTCCCATGAACGCGGTGAAGCCGAACGGGTTGCGTGTAATGATCAGTCCCAGGACGGCGCCTGGCATTGCGAGAGGAATCGACGACATGACGATCATCACCTCCGACACTCGTCTAAACTGTATGAGCAGGGTGATGAAGATAGCGACAAGGCTTATGCCCAGCGCAGTCAGCATCTCGGGCATGGTCTCATCGGTGTTTTCCTTATCCCCTCCGTATTCAATCCTGTACCCCGGCGG
>JACAFD010000149.1 GCA_013388555.1 Nitrospirota bacterium
CATTCTAACAGGCTGCTGACGGGAAGAGGAAGAATGTTGGAGGCAGGAAGACAGGTTAAGGTTGAGGTTAAGGTTGAGCAAAGAAGGGATGGTTAGAGGTTTGAGGCCTGCATTTTCCGGAACGCCTCCAACCTCGAACTTCCAACCTCCAACGCTTTCCCCCCTGCGTGTATATTCTGCTCAAGTAGTTTGTCAACGCCGTGCTAACAAACTTTCGCCCTTTTCTCTTCTTGCAGGGGGTAGGCAAACCCTCCTTCACTGCGCGCATCGAGCGACCACTGCTCCACCGTGGGGGCTCTGCGAGCAAGAAGGAGGGTTGCCTGCCTCCTGTTCCTTGCTTTACCTGTGAAAAAACCGCGTGCTATAGTCGCTGACCAATTATTGATTATCTCAAACGGTCAGACATTTTACGCGCCATGACACGTATTTCATGAGGATATAATGCCTGAAGTTCCAGCTAAACTATATATCGATAAACTACTGAATGATTGCAGGAAAACTTCTCGTAACCTTGGGCTTTTGTCCGGGCCGGCGAAGGGAAAAGCCTTGCGGGCAATGGCGGATCGATTAGCGGCTGACAAGGAAAAGATCCTGTCGGCAAACGAGAAGGATGTGGACGCGGTGGGAAAGTCCTTCGAAGCCGACGTCATGAAAGACCGGATGAAAGCCGCCGTGGCCCGCCTGCGCATGACAGAAGATGATATCAAGGAGATGGTCGATCGCCTCCGCATGATCGCGGACCTGCCGGATCCGGTCGGCGCAGTCACCTCACGGTGGGAGCGACCGGACGGACTGCAAGTCAGCCGTGTGCGCGTCCCGATCGGGGTGATCGGCGTCGTATCGGAACTGAGCCCGCTCATTACGGTGGAGTCGATCGCGCTGTGCTTCAAGGCAGGTAATCTGTGTGTCTTTCGCGGGGCACCGGAGTGGGGTCTGACACAGCAGACGATTGCGACGGGCTTACGCGAAGCCGCGGAACAGAACGGGATACCGGCAGGTGCATGGATCGTCATTGAACGTCCGGATAAAGAAGTGGCAGTTGAGCTCATCCGGTCTGGCAAGAGTCTCGATGCCATTATCCCGCGTGGTGGAACGGCCCTCCGCAAAGCAGTCATCGAACAGGCGAAGGTGCCGGTGCTTTGCCATGATGGGGGGCTTACCACCATGTATGTCGATGCCGACACGGACATGCCAATGGCTCAAAATGTGGCGATCAATTCCAAAGTCCAGAAGGCCGGGGCCTCAAATTCGCTCGACACGCTGCTCGTGCAACAAGTGATCGGCCGAAAGTTCCTGCCTCCACTGATCAACCGCATGCTCACAGAGTTTAAAATCGAGGTACGAGCCTGCCCTAAGACGATGGCCCTGATGGGGCAAATGGCTATGACCGGGCATACCTCGATCATTCCGGCAAAGGAAGAGGATTGGCATACACAATTTCAGGGGCCCCTCTTGGCCGTCAAAATGGTCGCGAATCTAGACGAAGCCTTGGAGCATATCTTGGCGCAAGGCCCCTGTCTCACCGCTGTGATTGCGACGACGAACTATGAATCGGCCATGCGATTCACGCGTGAAATGGATGCCGGTGCGGTGCTCGTGAATGCGTCGTCCCGGCTCAATGCCGGCGACAGCTACGGGATGGGCGCCGATGTCGGGCTCAGTGGCTCGCGTCTCCATGCCAAGGGTCCGATTGGTCTTGAGCAATTGACCTGCGAAAAGTATGTGGCCTTTGGATCCGGTCAACTCCGGTACCCGCATCCGGTGCCGGAGACGTATTTTGATGCGATCATGCTGAAAAGGCCGTAGGCGCCTCCTGAAAACGCTCTCCAGCTTTGTTCTCAGTCGTCCAAACCACTCAACGTACCCTCACCGCGTACGCCTCGTGGTTTGCACTTCTTGCGGCCTCGCTGGTAAACGTTTTGAGCAGGCCTGCCAAGGCTGAATCAATGGCCAACGACTCACTAAAACAATTGCTCCAATCCCATCTTGCCTGGTGGGGTCTCCGGCAGTTCACATCGGACGACGCGTACTTTTCATGGCAGCGGGAGACTCTCTCTCCAGACGAAATCATTGCCCTGCTTCGGGCAGTGGAGGAGAAGCGTCACGGCTCACCTGCCAGCGAGACCTCGTTCTATGATGCCACCGCGCAACCACGCATCCTGCCGGTGCTCTATAGCCAACGGTACGACTATTATATGGCCGTCGGCCCTCGCGTAGCCGATCGCGTCGATGGAGCCAGGTCCATACTGGATGTCGGTTGCGGGGTAGGCATTCTCACAACATTTTATGCGAGGCAGTATCCCGATAAGACTGTCGTTGGAATCGATCGCTCACCTGCCTCGATTGCGCGAGCGCAGGAACAGGCTACGGCACTGAACTTAAGGAACGTGCAGTTCGAGTGTCTCGACCTCGACCACAGGGCTCCCGCGCTCTCCGTTGACCTGATTCTTGCCACGCATGCTCTCTTGCAAGCGGAACAGGACCCCGGCATTCCCAGTCGAAGTTGGAAGACCTTCGAACGTGCCGTCGATGGTCAACAGCAAGGGGAGTTCGAGCGGCGAACGGGGATCGGCGCCAAGCTCGACCATCTCCGCGCCCTGCTCTCTGCCCGGGGGCGCATGATCGTCTGTGAGAAAACCCGCCAGTTGGCAAGACGAATCCCGTTACAGCGGGCCCTCGCTGCACGAGATCTTGGCCTGATCGAACAGCCGGAATTGCTCCGATACCGTCTCGTCGAAGAAATTGCCGATGACGGACCGTTCTTTGTATTGGGGGTGGGGACAGCGCATGAACGCCAATGGAATGAATTGCCCGAGCCGGATGAGGGCAGTCCGTTCGAAGGCGCAAAGCTGAAGGCTACGTCAACCGGTCCGGACGCGCCGCTCTATGAGAACCATTGGCCTTCCGCGCAGGGCGCGTGGGAGCAGCTGCGGGACAGGCAGCTGATCAAAGAGAACACGTACCAGGAGCCAGATGGCCGGCAGTTGCACGTCGAGCTTGGGCAGGCACAGGAGGGGGTCTATCTCTATTGCGCCAACACGTTTGATCAACGCCAGCTGGTGATCGTCGAACCAGCCCGCAGAGGTATGCTGGAGGTGTACTATCAGGAGATTGTGAACAGTCCGCTCTAACAGGATGCTGAAAAAGCCCACCAGCGGCGTTCTCAGCTCGCACGAATCCTCAACGTACCCCTGAGGGTACGCCTCCGGTTCCTGCTCGCTTGCGGCCTTGCTGGATGGCCTTTTTGAGCATCCTGTCGGCTATTCATTCTTGACTCCACTCATTTCGGCAACTTGAAACCTGAAACTTGGAACTTGAAACCGCGCGGCTCCGCTGTAACCTTCAATGTCACAGATACCCTATTCCATTTCTATCGTAATTAGGGTATGAAGTGGAAGCCGTGATTGCGGCACGATCAGTATCACTCATCAACATAATCAGAGGAGACACTCAATGGCAAAGGGATTGACACAAAAGAAAACCACGAAAAAGAAACCAGCCAAGTCGGCCAAGGAAAAGCGAGCGGATAAGATTGCCAAGAAGCGGGGTTAGGGTGTTGCCTTCACGCTAATCCCTGTCTTTGAGATCATGACAGGTGAGGCTCCGGCATCCCTCAGCTTCTCACCCAGGCAGGAGGACAAGAGAACCTCCTGAAGGCTTTCAGCCGTCTGATCGAGAAGAAAGTCGAGCCCGATGACTGCGTAGTGGAGTGGATGACCCTGTGGCCCATCGACACGGAAGACCTGCGCCCGGCTCGTTCCATCCTGCATATCGGTGATGAAGTGCTTGGGGAACTGTTGTCGCAGGTACAGGCGAACCACCTCAAACTTAGCTAGATTGCTCACTTCTTCCTATAGACGTTGAGCCCTACTTTTTCCGTTCGGTCAGGAATGGTGACATTCCCCTCCGTGGAGGCAATGATGATGGTCTTCCC
>JACAFD010000125.1 GCA_013388555.1 Nitrospirota bacterium
CAGCAAGGCCGCAGCAAGCGAAGAGGCGAAGGAGGTACCAACCGCACTTTGTGTGGCCGTTCGCCCGTAGCATGGATCTTGGCGAACGGAAGATACCCTCCAGTAGTTTCGAGCCTCTGAGCGAAGCGACCTGCATGCGCGAAGCGCTTCGGCGGAGGCAGGGAACGCCGCTGGCGGACTTTTTCAGCATCCTGCTAAAAAACCATCGCTCTCTCTGCGCTAGCGCAAAGAGAGCGATGATCACTCACATCCACTCAAATTGATTACTTGAGCATAAGAAGCTTGCCACCGACATGTCCCGGATGCAAATGGCAGCGATAGGTCAACGTATTCCCCTGCGTGGCATAAAACATATCGCTAGTGGGAACCCCGATATACTTAGTCTCGCCAGGCTTCAACACTACTTCGGCTTTCATGACAAACGGTGAACCAGAGTTCGCAGCATCGGTCATCTGGAAGCCATGGTCAGCAGTGGATTTGTTCGTGACCTTGAGCAGGACGGGACGACCAGGGCGAACTTTGAAGTCGATGACCGTGACCGGTGGATACCATACTTTGAGATCCCCGATCTCAATCGCGAACAGCGAAGCATCGACATCCAGCTCCTTGAACGACTGACCTACGACGGAGCCAGTCTCCAAATCCCCGACTTCCACGCCACCTGCCTGGAGCGCAAACGCCGCAGATGCCCCAGCTACGACCATCACGAGGCCGAAGAAGACCCCCAACATCACCTTGCCCATGACCTACCTCCTTAAAAAAAGAAGAGATGAAATTAGAATTTGGTGAACCCCCTATCACCAAGCCCCGTGGACGAAACTATTTGCCTCCATCGCCCCTTCGTGTCAAACCACACTTCTCACCTGGAGAAGCGGCCCTATAAATAACACCACAAGGAAAACGGAAGCAAGGATCTTGATCGAGTGCTTTCCCAGACTCCCCCTTCGACAAAAATGCTCGCATCAACAAGCTAGTCGCAAGTATGCCAATAATTTACTGCGCGCTTGTCGCTTCCGGCTGGCTTTCTTGAGCCGTAGATCCGATCAAGAGATCATACGGCGCATAGTTGTCAGTCAACATCACACCTGTCTTCCAGGGCTGCAGGCGATGGGAACCCAGCAAGGCGATGGTCTCGAATGGAAGGCGCTGTTGCTCGACCAATTTGCTTACCTTGGTCACGATGGTTGAGCGCGTCTGTTGTTCGAGCGGCGAACCGGCAAAAAAAATTAGGTTCTCCGATCTCGCCTGAGAAGACTGCCATGGCCCCTTGACTGCAAAAGATTCGACGTGTGGGAACGATTGCCTCATCGTTTGCACGACCGCATTGGCCCGCAACAGATCTCCACCCTCACCAGACGAGGCCAAATTTACTGCCAGGATACCGTCCGGCACAAGACGGGTGCGCAACTCGGCAAAGAACTCCACCGTAGTCAGGTGAAACGGAATCATGTGTCGAGTAAATGCATCGACCCAAATGAGGTCGTACGTCCGCTCTGTGGAATTCAGAAAGACTCGGGCATCCCGAACGTGCACATGGTGCTGGGGAGGGGGATGGTAAGAAAAATATTCTTCGGCCATGCGGACAACCGCGGGATCAATCTCGACCACGTCCAGTTCAAGTTCAGGCCATCGAGCCGCTAGCCATTTCGCTAGCGATCCACCTCCGTGACCGAGGATCAGACCTCGTTTCGGTTCGGGGACCAATGCCAGCGACGCGACCATCAGTTGGCTATAGGGGAGAAACAGTGCGATAGGATCTGCCTTCCACATGACCGCATGGAAGGTCCGGTCCAGAACAAGGTAGCGAAAAAGATCGTCATCGCGAATTCGTACTTGCTGATACGGGCTGTCTTCCTGATAGACCGGCGCCTTCAACATTTGGATCGGAAACCAGGCTGCGGCCCCCAAAGCTCCAATGCAGAGGAAGAGCATTCCGATGACCAGCGGCCGCGCGGCCGTTCCCCTGATTAACCACCAGAAACCAAGCCCCGCTTGAATGGCGCCGAGCCACGCAACTAGCGCCTGGCTACCGATCCAGGACAGAAAAAAAAACGCCGTCCCCCATGTTCCTGCCAAACTTCCCATGGTCGAAAGCGCGATCATCCGACCTGTCTGTCGACCGAGATACTCAAAGTCCAACACGGCCAATCGCAACATGGCTGGCAGCACGCCGCTCAGACCAAACGCAGGCGGGCCCAGGAGCAGCGCCGCAGCAACACAGGGGCCCCATCGAGGATCCTCAATCGCTGCCGCCATCTTAAAAAGCACTGGCTGGCCAAGCCAGGCGATCAAAAAAGTCCATGCTCCTGAGCACAGCAGCAGACCGGCCAGCACCTGCGCACCAGGAAAGCGGTCGGAGACCCAGCCGCCGAAGGCATACCCGCCACTCATGGCGGCAAGAATCACTCCGATCAATGCACCCCAGACAAACAGTGAGTTTCCGAAAACTGGAGCCAAGAGCCGGCTTCCCACAATTTCGAGCGCCATGACCACCGCACCGGTCGCCAGCGCCGTCATGAGAAGAAACCATCGGGGGGTATGGGGCGAGCGGTTTATAACACTCATGTGGAGACATCATACAGGGTGGGAAGACACGACAACCCTGCCCCGCGAGCCCACATGATCACACGTCGCCCCAGTTTTTGAAGTAACGTAAGAGGTCGCGGACAGAGATGATCCCGACGATCTGTCCTTCATCGGAGACCGCCAGATGCCGGATCCCATGCTCCGCCATTTTCTCACTCGCTTCATGGGCCGAGCCCGCACTATCAATTGACAGCAGTGGGCGGCTCATCACGGCACGGACCAAGGTCTCGTGCGGCGGGCGCGATTCGGCCATTCCCTTGCGAACCAAGTCTGATTCGCTGATTAAACCACTATAGTGGCCTGCTTCTTGTACTAGCAAGGCGCCGACTTTTGCATCACGCATCAGCCAAGCCGCCTCCAATAGCGTCGCGTCCGGACTGATCGTGCGCAGGGTCCGGCACATCATCATCACGAGCGGTCGCTGAAGCGGTCTGCTCTGAATCGGCATACGACAGAATCCGTCCAATGTAGGGAGCAAATAGTACTCAGCCCTCCTGCACCTGTCAACGAGCGGTTCCTCACGGTCAACACGCCTTTCCATCACTTCGTTGATCGACCCGGCTACCGTTGGTATACTCGCCCAAACCCGTTCTTGCTTATAGAGGAGAAGACCCATGCATATCAGCGTGATTGGAACCGGCTATGTCGGATTGGTCACAGGAGCTTGTTTTTCGGAGTTCGGTGTCCACGTCACCTGCATGGACACAGACGCCAAACGGATCGCCAGACTTGAGAAGGGCGATGTCCCCTTCTATGAACCAGGGATCACGGAGCTCGTCGCCAAAGGTATTCGAGAGAACCGGATCAGCTTTACCACCGACGTCGCCAGAGCCGTCGACAAAGCTCTCGTCATTTTCATAGCAGTCGGAACTCCACCGAAACCCGATGGATCAGCCGATCTCTCCTACGTAGAAGAAGTCGGCCGAGGCATCGCCAGAACCATGACCGGGTACAAGGTCATCGTCACGAAGTCGACTGTTCCGGTCGGAACCGGGGAAAAGTTGCGTGAAGTGATCAACGCCAATCAATCAGGCAAATTTCGGTTTGACATCGTCTCCAACCCTGAATTTCTTCGTGAAGGGTCCGCCATCGAAGACTTCATGAGGCCAAACCGGGTTGTCATCGGCGCCGATAGCGAGCAGGCGATTGCCATCATGAAAGACCTCTATCGTCCGCTCTACCTCATCGAAACCCCGTTCGTCGTGACCGACATCCCGACTGCTGAAATGATCAAGTACGCCTCCAACGCCTTCCTCGCCACCAAGATCTCGTTCATCAACGAAATTGCGACAGTCTGTGAACGGGTTGGCGCCAACGTGCAGATGGTCGCGAAAGGAATGGGACTCGACAATCGGATTGGGTCGAAGTTTCTCCATGCAGGACCTGGGTTCGGCGGCTCCTGCTTCCCAAAGGATCTCGCGGCCCTCGTCCAGACTGGGGAGCGAGTCGGCTACCCCATGCAGATCGCAAGCGCTGCGGCTCACGTCAATGAACAGCAACGGGGCCGGATGGTTGAAAAGATTACGAATGCGGTTGGAGAAGTTAAGGGAAAGACATTCGCCATGTTGGGCCTGTCCTTCAAGCCCAATACCAACGACCTGCGGGATGCGCCGGCCCTCGCTATCGCGCAAGAACTCATCAAACAGGGCGGCACACTTCGAGTCTACGATCCGGCTGCACTTGAGGAGGCCTGTCAGACCGTGTCGGGCCTCGTCCCCTGCAAAGATGCCTATGAAGCGGCAGAGGGAGCAGACGCGTTAATTCTCATGACCGAATGGAACCAGTTCCGGACACTTGATTTCGAAAGGCTGAAAACCGCATTGCGTCATCCCATCTTCTTCGATTTACGTAATGTCTATGAGCCTGACCGAGTCGCAGCCTTCGGCTTCCGTCACATTTCGGTCGGAAGGCCGAGCAAGGTTCCTTCCTAGGAATCTGTCCTAGTCACCCTTCGCTCCAAGGCGAGGGAGACGCTAGAAGCGGCGAGGCCGCAGGCTCGAAAATCCTGACGTGTATTCGCTTGAATACGTAAATGATTTCTGACCGAGAACAACGCAGGTGCCTGCGGGATCACGTGAGTCGCGGAACTTCAACAACCTTGGCCTCATCGTTCACTTTCGGCTTGTAGCCCATCCGGTCCAACACCTTCATCACCCTGGTCTTCAGACGGTCGTCGGCCTCGGCGAGCACCGCGGCCAATGGCTCGACAGCAGGCTTTCCGATTTTACGGATGATTTCCGTTACGGATTGTCTGATCTCGTCTTCTTCCGAAACCAGTAAGGGTACGAGCGACGGCACAGCAGGCCCGCCGATCTTGATCAACGAATCATAGGCACGCTGCCGGACATCGCCAACTTCATCCGCTAAGGCATCGACCAACGGCCGCACGGCGCGAACTTCTTTGAGCTCACCCAACACTTCAGCCGCATATTTTCGATTGAGCCAGTGGGTATCCTTCAGGTCCAAGAGCATCGCATCGGCGCGCGCCGCATTGGGATCCTTCGCACGAATCCGAAAGCTCTTGGCGATCCGTCGCCCGCCTTCTTCGACGACGCGAATCGTGGCACCGTCCCCTACCTTGATCTGTTTGAGCTCTTCCAGCACCTCGTCGTCAACATCCAGAACAACCGTCTTCCCGTCGTAGGCCAACAGTTCAACTTCGAGCTGTTTGGCCTCAGGGTTCACTGCGACAACTCGTTCCGTCACGAGATTGAATCCGTCCTTCTTGACGCCGCCCTTCGGACCGATCTGAATAAGTCTTGGAGGAGTTTCATCCGCCATGATGTGTATCCTTTACGCCGAATTAAAAATTAGCCAACCGCAGAAAATCTATTTCAACACATGAGAACGTCTCTGGTCCGTACATGAGGCACAATGGGAAAACCCTCCCACAGGAGGCTCAAAAAGACTGCCCAGCAAGGCCGCAGCTTCTGAAGAAGGCTGAGGTCGAGGTTAAGGTTAAGCGTCGATCAGGCTCTTGCTTACTCCACCTTAGCCTCAGCCTTGACCTTCCCATAACGCTGGCAGACTTTTTCAGCATCCTGTGTTACGGTTTTGCCTTCCATCCGAGACTTGACAACACCCCTTCTACCGTTTCCTGCACCATCGTATTTTCATCTTCGAGCAGCGGAAGCAGGGGGTCAATGGCCTGCTTCGCCCCAAGCCGTGCGAGCGATTCGGCAGCATTCCGCCGCACGAGCCAGTCTTCATCCTTGAGCGATTCGATTAACGGGATGACTCCACGGGGATCGCCGATCTTACCCAAGGCTTCGGCCGCATGACGCCGCACCATCCAACTATTGCCCAGCAATCCTTCAATCAAGGCGTCAACGGCCCGCGTGTCGCCGATTTTTTTCAGCACACGCGCCACATCCTCACGCACGGTATGATCGGTCAGCGCCTCGACCAACCCGGGCACCGCCCGCGCATCGCCGATACGCTCAAGCGCCCATACGGCGGCGGTTCGCACTGCACCGTCTTTATCCTTGAGCGCCTTCACGAGGGGATCGACGCCCCGAGGGTCTTTGAGCTTCCCCAATCCTGATGCTGCCTGCTCACGAATCGCCCATTCATCGTCCTCTAATGCCTCGATCAACGGATCGACAACGGAGAGACCGATCCGCACAATGGCACTGGTCGCCGCTTCGCGAACCAGAACATCTTCATCAGCCATGAGCCCGATCAGCCGCCCGACCGCACCCTCGCCCACTTGACTCAAACTGGCAATCGCATGGTCGCGGAGCGCATCATTGTCGTCCCGAAGGGCTCCAATCAATTGTTCGATCCGTTCAGCCTGCCCATCGTCACCCATCGTCTTCCTGCCCCCCCTGATTCCCGACAGGCGTCCCATCGAGCGCTTCCAGCTTGTCGGCGATCAACCCTGAATTGTAGGCAACCAGACCGTCTCGGTCTGTCCTCAACCGATTGAACAGTTCTCTATACGGCCGCAACACCTCCACATCTTTCACTTTGGCCAGGGCTTCCATGGCGTAGACTCGCAGCGGTCGAATGGGGATAGCCTCGATATAGAGTTGGGCGGGCCTCGCATCGCCGATCAAGCCCAATGATTTCATCGCCAATTCCTTGACACCCGTATCCTTGTCGACCTGCAACCGGCGCATCAAGGGCTCGACCGCGCGCACATCGCCGATCTTCCCCAGCAAATCGGCGGCAGCTTCACGAACCAGCCAATCGTCATCTTCCAGATACTCGATTAAAATCTCCACGCTGGGACGCCCGATGGCCAAAAGATTGATCACGGTGCTCATGCGAGCCTCTTCCCGTTCGCTCAACTCTTCAATCGCGCGAAGCGCATCGAACATCTCGTCGATACGTTCACGAATGGCGCTCAACTTCTTGAGCGTTCGCACAGCAATATCGCAAACGGCCGGCTGCCCCATTGCATTGATGATCGCATCTGCCGAACGGGGATCGAGCAGATGTTCCAACATCTTCGCAGCCATGATCTGCGCTTCTGGATCCTGATGGGTCAACATCTTGCAGAGTGGCGCGATCGCATTCGGGATGACCCCCAACAACTCCGAGGCAGCCACACGAACCCCTTCGTCCCTCGAGGCATAGAGCAACGAAGCCAGCGCTGAGGCGGTTGTTTCATCGAGCACGCCCGCCATGTGTTCCAAGGCCGACGCGCCTGCCTTACGAACCGCCTCATTTTCATCGCAAAGTAACTCCACCAAGGGCACCCCGGCCTGAGGATCACTCACACGCGCCAGCATGGCCGCAGCCTCGGCTTTCAACGGTGGTGAACCGGTCTGCAGTGCATGAACGAGCGCCTGCACGGCGCGGGGCCCGCCGGAGAGGCAGGCTGCAGTGGCCCGCATCCGTCGCCAGTCCTCTTCGTGCACGAGCTCAGAAACCAGCGTCTCGATTGTTTCTTTCGGCATAGGCTACAACTCGGTGCGCAATCAATGCTAAGTGCTGTGATATCAATTCAAAATTTAACATTTACCATTACATTGGCCAACGAGCAGGATGCTCAAAAAGGCCGTTCAGCAAGGCCGCAGGCGAATCGAAACCGGAGGCATACCCTCTGGGGTACGTTGAGGATTTCGATGAACCGAGAACGACGCTGGCGGCCTTTTTCAGCATCCTGTTAGATGCGGCCTGCCCGCCAGCCTACCTTTGCCAGCGTCTCTTTGACGTGGTAACGGATGTTATCGTCCGATTCCTGTGCCAATAGGGCCAACAACGGCGCAATCGCTTGGTCCCCGAATCGAGCCAATGCGTCGGCAGCATCCGTCCGTGTCATCGTATGGCGGAGCGCCCTAATGAGTGCCGGGATGGCCGTCTCGTCTCGAATCACCCCTAAGCCCTTGGCAGCGACACCTAACGTGATGATCTCCTCATTCCAATGATCATCCCAGCTGTCGATCGGCCGCGAGAGCCCCGCTCGATCCACTCCCTCAAGAACATTGATCAACACCGGTACTGCGCGACGATCACCGATCCGGCCGAGTGCCTCAACGGCCAACGGCCGCAGCCCCGGTTCTTTCGTCACCGTTATGAGGAACTCCACGGCGCGCGCATCTCCGATCTGACCGAGCGCCCGGATTGCATCCTCGCGAACCGCCCTGTCCTGATCGTTAAAGAGTACCGACAACAGAGGAGCCACCGCCTCGGGCGACCCTGTCTTCCCCAAGGCCTCAACCGCATGCAACCGCACCAGCCATTCAGCATGGGTCAGAGCAGAAAGCAAAGACGAGAGCGCTGCTTCTCCGATAGCCGCGAGGGCACTCGACGCCTCCTCGCGCACAGCCTTCACCGAGTCTTGGAGGCGCGGAACCAACACTCCAACCGCCTCAGGATCTCGAATCCGACCCAATGCCTTGGCCGCATGCATCCGCACAATCCAGTCGGGGCTTGTGAGCGCCACCATCAGCTGGGTAAGGACTCGTGCATCGGCAATAGTGGCCAATACCGATGAGGCCAACTCCTGAACCGTAAGCACAGGATCAGAAAGACAAGCGCCCAGCGGCAACACAGCCGGCTCTCCGATGGCCAAGAGAGCGCCGATCGCCGCATCACGAACCGCGCGATCGCGATCACGAAGCATAGAGACCAATGGCACCACGGCCCTCGGGTCCCGGAACGTGCCAAGCATCGTGGCAGCTTCTTCGCGAATCGCCCAGTCCTCGTCCTTAAGAGCCGCGATCTGCTCGGCTATCGCGTCAGCCATGCCTGATCTCGATCCTAGCAGGGTGCTGAAAAAGCCCCCTGGCAATATTCGAAGATTACGGTTGAGGCTAAGGTTCAGATGAAGAATGTCAGATCGTCGCTCAACCTTGACCTCAGCCTTCCTCGCTTCTCCGCAACCGCTAGCCCCGTTGGGCAAAATCACCCGACGGACCGAACCGGCCGGAGTCGCCCAACGGCATGTCCACCCTGGCGTTGTCGACCACACTTGAATTGACGACGACGTCTTCCGGCGCCGGCATCCACCCTAGCTTTTCAAGTGTTTCGAGTGTCAATTGCCGCAAGGCATCTTTTGCCGTCAGTCGGACCGATGCATAGGAGAGCACCCGCTCCACTTCTGAAACGACTTCGGATGCTTTTGGGTCATACAGAAAAGCAATCAATGGCTCGATCGCCGTATCGCCGATCGTTGCCAACGCGTCGCTCGCCTTCTCACGCAACACTCCATCCTTCATCAACATGATCAGGTCGGGAATGACGCGGGGATCACGGAACTGGCCGAGCGCCGTCGCCGCCGCTTCCTTGATAAATGCGTCCTCGCTGACGATACAGCCGGGAGTCGGGGCTCCATCCTGTCGAATACCCTTCCCCTTCAACGCATCCAGCACGGGAGCCAAAGCGCGGGGATCGCCTATCATACCAAGCGATGCAATGGCATGCCGTTTAACCGCCCCATCTTTCATCGCCTCGATCAAGGCATCGATGGCCCGCGGATCGCCGATCTGGCCCAGGGCAATCGTGGCATCTTCACGGACAGCCCTATCCGGATCTTTCAGCGCAGCAATCAGGACATCGACAACTTTAGAATCCCGTACCCAGGTTCGGCCGATTTGATAGTCAGTGGTCATCCCACCGAGTGCGCGGGCGGCGTGACACCGGACTACAAAGTCCTTGTCCATGAGACAGTCGATCAATGGATCGACGGAAGGCTGGCCGATGGAGATGAGCGCAGTCCCGGCTGTTTCCCGCACCGTTTTCGAAGGATCGCGGAAAAGCTTGATGAGGACCGGGATCGCCCTCGGATCGCCAATCTTACCCAACGCCTCTGCCACCGCACTCTTTACGGCTCCATCGCGATCTCGGCAGACAAGTATGAGAGCCTCGACGGCATTCCGATCCTTTATTTCCCCACAGGTCTTCACGGCATGTTCGCGAACACGCCACCGCTCATCCTTTAATGCGGTGATCAGACGACCAACGACCGTGGCCCCCATCGAGGCCATAGCTGCCACGGCAGCGTTCCGCACCTCCATAATGGAGTCGTTGAACAGGACGATGAGGGCTTCCACCGCCTTAGGCCCGCCGATCCTGGCGACACCCCAACCAGCCTGGGCTCGCACAGTCCAATATTCATCCCCGCAAGCGCTGATTAGCGCATCCAACGTGGTGGGATCAGCGAGTTCTGCGAGAGCCTTGGACGCCTCCTCGCGGGTCGCATCGTCGACATCCTCAAGTGCTTCTAACAGATCTTCACGCGTCTGGGCCATTGGTACCGCTCCTCTACTGATACTGGTAATCACGTTGGCCGCCGTACGGAAAGGTCCGGCTGCAGCGGACGATCAGAGTTTGGGTCCCTCGTCCCTCCACACATTGGTCGAGCGATTGGGCAATTTCCAATTTCCCTTCTATGTTGACCGCGAACGGGAAATCAAATGTGAAGCTCAGAAACTTATATTTCCCCGGCTTCAGTTTGAGGACCCGCGACTCGGTCGTTCTGTAAGCATCCATGGACTCTGGGTCCGAACCATAGATGGATGGAGTGACACCGGGCACTTGCCACCACGTCTGAGGATTTATCGAAGTGGCATCGATGGTAATCGTATGCTCCTGGGTGTAGGCAGCCGGCTGACCAGCCACGGCCGGCGAAATAAGCGCCGCAGAGCCCAACAACCCTCCGACCAGGCAAAGGATCATGTACCTTGTCACCTTCTGCATTACGCAACCTACTGCAGGCTGGATCCCTGTGAAGCTGCGGCAAAGGCGGCCTGAAAGATTTCTTCCACGGCATGACTCTCCCACTCGGTATGGGTCTGTAATCCCAACGTCCGCATCACCGTTGCGCCGGTATCCAATATGGAGACTGGCTGGTGAATGGCGTGGCCAGGCTTAATCCCCACTCCCGAGGCAATCCAAGGAACCATCGGAACGCTCCCATCAGCCGGTTCTTGATTCGCATCCCTGCCTTCGGCACTGAGCGATGTTACAAAGAGGGTGGTCCGCTTGGTCAGCCCCTGCTCGTGATAGATATCCAACACAGAGTGGATAGCCTTATCCACCGAGCGAAGCGAGTCACGGTACTCCTTCGAGGTCCAGCCTTTCGACGCACCTACTCGACCAGCCTCAGGAAGGTGCACCACTAGGAAATGCGGCAGCGAGAGGATCGCATGTCCGTAGCCATGGCCACTGGTCGCTTTCATGAAGTATTGGCGAATGTAGGACACGATTCGGTCTGTGCTGCACTCAGGCTTCAGAGGCCCACACATCTGGTAATCCGTGTAGGGTTCGGGTCTCGCCAGTTGATAGAGCGACTCGTCCATAAAGAAAATTGCGCTGTCACGCCCTCCGCTTAAATCGAGATAGTCGAACAGGCTTGGAGTACGCGGGTAACCGCGGCTGAATTCGAAGGTGTTCCAGGTAATACCATGTTTCTCGACCGGCATCCCCGTAATCAGTGATGCCATCGTCGGGAGCCGCAAAGCAGGCCTTACCGCCGTGGCAGACCAGGTGACAGCCCCTTCCTTGATCAACCGGCTGAGGGTCGGCATCGTGCCGCCTTTCAGAGAGTTCTGTCCGAAGCCTTCAAGGACGAAGAGAACCACATGTTCGGTCGGAGGCATTGCGGCAGGAACCTGAGCCGTCGCCGATGCAGCAACCACGATTGTCCCACTCTGGGAAAGCACACAGAGGGAGAACAATGATACGGCAAGCACCCGAATCGACCATCCTCTATCAAGACAGATTGACCTGTGCAAGATTAGCCCTCCCCATCCTACTTCCGAGGAATTTTCTACGCTACCATGGCGTTTTCCGCCAAGGCAAGCGAGGCTACGTCCACCTGCACAATCCTTCAGGATTCATACGTGTCGATAGCTCCTGGCAGGACCGTCAATGTCGGTGTATGCTTATCAGTAGCTCCAGGGGCTACCGACAACTGGGCGTCGGGCACGGCGGTTCTATATAGTTCTATCTATAGATGGTAAGGGCGATGCGCCTGTTCTCTCCCCATACTGCCACCCAATCGGAATTCCCTCACATCCGATCACTCACCCTGCGCCTCGTTGTCCTGCTCTTAAGCCTATCTGTCTGGCCGGCCATTACTCTGGCAGAAATCCGAGTGGTAGCCGCCCAGGGTGAACACAGGATGGGAGACCGTGACACCAGAGAGGACGCCATCCGACTGGCCACCGAAGCAGCTAAGCGAAACGCCCTGGAACAGGTCGCTGTCTACCTCGAGAGCATCACTATCGTGAACGGTCTTGATATGACGAAAGACGAAATTCGAACCTATACCGCTGGCTTGGTTTTTGTCCTGGAACAGGCGACCAACACGACGCTTGACGGAAACACCATCGTGGTCAGAACGGATCTGGTCGCCCAGATCGATACGGAAGAAGTGCGGCAGGCCATCGCCACGTTGCGGGAGAACAAGGACGCCTGGCATCAGCTCGTCGCACTGCAACAGGAAAATGACCAACTGCAGCAAGAGCTCGCCGCGGCGAATAAGGCCTTGGCACAAGCCTCGACCACGGAGCAGACACAGCAGGCGGCCCAGCAACGCCAAAACATCTTGAATCGGGTACAATCGAACGCCATGGTCTCGCAAGCCTGGACGGATTGGTTGCTCATCTCACCGGCTGTCTACTCCTCTTCTCAGGTGGGGTTGACCCACATCCAGACTCTTCTGGCCGCCGCACAAGGCTTGTATTCCACAAGCCCGCATGTCCATGTGGCGCAGCAACTGACTACGACAAGACCGCCGCCGGCGCCGCCACAACCACCCGTTCCTTCTGAACCGGGAGCGAGACCAGCGACGATGCCACGTCATCAGATCACGCCTGCGCCGGGATCCCAGACCATTCGACGAACGTTGAACGAAATCACGTATCACACACCAATAGGGCAACCCTACAGCGGCCATCAACCTGGCATCACGAATCAGATGCCGCCCTCAACAGGCATATCACCTATGACAAGACAGATTGCTCCGGCGACGAATCAGATCCATCCGCAAACCTTCCGGCACATACCACAAATGCCCTCTCAGATTGCGCCCCGTGGGTTCGGTAATGGCGGACACCCTGGGAGTAGCGGTCGAGGAGGCGGAGGATCGGGGGGCGGGCATGGTGGTGGCGCAGGACGAGGGAGGCAGTGAGTGAGGAGTAGGAGTAGTCAGTTGATCGTCGCCTTGATCACCGTTGGTTGTGCGATCTTGCTGCCGCTGAATTCGTGTGCTGCGGATTCAGGCGATGTTCGAAGCCGTGCGGAACACTCATTTGATCAACTGAATCAGCATAGCGGGCAACAAGACTCCTCAAGCGCACCTTCGGGGCCACGTACCAAGAATGACGATCACAACAGCTATTCATCGGACCAATACCTTATCGGCAAAGGCCAGGGTGATATGGCCAAGGGTCCGATTGTCTGCCAGCGCGTATCGGAACTCTCTGCCCGTACCGACCTCGCCAAACAAATTCGCATTCTGGTGAAGGAACATATGGTCGACCGCATACGCGAGCGAACCGGCCGAGAGACAGAGCAGGATATCGAGGTCACGCGGGAGGAAATCGTTCAAGAATATCTACAAGGCGTGAAGATCGTCGATCGCCTGATCGACGACGAAAAGAAAGTTTGTTCAGCCACCGCCGTCATGCTGAAGAGTCAGATCCAGCCGAAACCGGCACCAGGCCGCCTCGAGCCTACCCCGACAGTCATTCGGTAAACAATCTGGTTTGTTTAGTTCATCTTGTCGGTCTTGTATAACCAAACAAACGAAACAAACCAACTAACGGTCTTCTTCGGATGGCGCACTCTTTTAGCATCCTGCTGACCTTCCGTTGCAGTCCGTCACCAACTTCGGGTATGTAACCCCCCATGCCGGCCGAAAACAGTTTCCAGCACGATGTAATGTCTCGAAAGAATCCTGGCGGGCGGATCACCGTTCGCGAGGTCACCCCGCTTGCCCTATCAAACTCGTCCTCCGGGCAAGACGCCATGGCCACGCTCGGCATACGCCTCTCGCAAACCGGTGTTCGCGTGATCGTCTTGCTGCACGGTTCCATCATGGGAACCGACGTCTTTGGGGTGCAAAGGTTGGATGAGCTGGGCGGGCTCAAACGCGGCTACTCACGAGGCGTGGCAGGACTCGATGCCTTACTGGCCCTCATGCGCGAAAATGATGATGGCTTTTCACCGCTGCCCAACGGGATGAAGCCTCCCCTCCCAAATGATGACTCCACCAAGAGGCTGCTTGATGAACAGATCGGGGATGCAGGCAATTTCACGAATGCCTATGTGGAACTCATGAGACAATCGCTCAACCGAAACCTGGATCGTCCGATCCATTGCATTCGTGAGCTCTGGTCCTCTGAACACCATCACCTGGGCCGTGCCTTGGCGGCGGTCTCTATGCTGGGACGCCTTCGCGACTGGTGCGAGGTCCACGGGCTGGGCCAAGGAGATCGGATTCTCATACAGGCTCACGGGCAGGCCGGGTTAGTCCTCGCCCTCGTTTCGAACCTCTTATGCGTGGCATCGACCAGCAGCCGGACAAGGTTGCTCGATCTCTTGTCTGCTTTTGCCTCGCAGGTCAATCGGCCGGACATCACTTCAACGATTCGCCGCGTCACTCCATTCCTCTCAAATGGAACCCTCCTCAATGGAGCGGTGCTGGACGTCATTACGTTGGGAACACCGGTACGCTACGGGTGGGATCCGTCTGGGTTAGGCATGCTGCTGCACATCGTCAACCATCGAAATCTTCGGACCGATGGAAAAGTATGGCTCTCGAAAATGGAATTGCCCCAGATCACAATGGAGATGCCGATTGCCTGGGGCGGTGACTACATTCAACAATTGGCCGTGGCCGGCAGCGATGCCTTGCCGACGACCGATGCAGCCAAGGCAACGAATAAAGACCTATGGGAGATCGTGGAGCCATTTGATGGGTTTGAACGATGGCTTGAATGTGCCCGCCGCGCCGTCCGAATCCCCAGCGAGGGGCTGGGGATTCTTGCCGACTACAAGGATTCCACCGGGTCCACGAATGTGCGCGACCATTACTTCGGGCACGCGGTCTATACTCGCCTCAGCTCCTTGCTCTTCAACACCACAGAAATCGTGCAGGCTCTCTGCCACGTCCCGTAATACTGTGCTTTCCACCTTGCACCTTCACTCTTCTCGCAATTGCACCGCCAGGGGTTCCCACGAAAAGATGCCGTCAAGATAGGCGTGGCCGTTCGGCGTGGTGGCGGCGAGTTCAACAGATTCGTAGACGCTGATTGTCGTACCACTGCCGGCTGAGACTGAGACTTGCATCGTGAGAGCCGCGCTCGGCGCATGCGATGCAATATCCTGATGGGTCCGCAATTGTCTTGGCGAGGCAGGAAGATTCACGAGCTGGGCTGGCGGCGCCTGGCGAAACTCGCCATCATAGGTTACCCACAGTCGCACGGCGGCCGACACATGGGCATACCACTCGTCTCCGACCGCATTAGCTTCAGCCCAATTAAACAGGGTGTTCACCCGTGACATAATGGACACCGTCGTCGGCCCCAGCGAGGCTGGAATCTGCAGCAGGGTCGTGTAGCCGGCGTGGACATACCCGAGCGTATCCCAGAGTGAAGGATTGGCCCCGACGCGCGCCTGGAGTGATTTGCTTGGCAGCACATGCTCTACGTAATGGGGATTCGCGGCAAGACGGAGATAGTGCGTGTCTTCAAGGTATTTGATCTGATCGAGCTTGCACAATGTTTCATCCCGATCGCCGAATCCGATGGTGTTCGGCGCCGAAACACTATCCGCTCCGGTAAAGATCAGCTTGCTCCAGCCGATCGGCGCAATGCAACTGGCACTCGCCAACCCGTTCAGCTTTTCCAGCACCGCCACACGGCTCTTGATATCACTGAAGACCGACTCCAGCCCTTCTTTCGTTCCACGAACCCGTTCAACCAGAAGAGTCTTTTCGAGTTTCCGTTGTTCTTCGAGTTGGCGCACAAACGAGTCTGTCTGCCGATCGAGTTCCGACACTGGTGCCATTTGATCCCCCTTTTTAGGTTATGTGATGCCCCCCTACAGCACACCGGAACCCAGGGGATTTCGCAAGATGGGTGCCATAGCTAACCCCGCATAAACAGGCTCTAGTGACCCTATGGCCGCAGGCAAGGGCCGACGACCGGGACAAGTTTGAACGCACCTGCTAGACATCCCATGACAGGCTAGCTTGCTTGCTATCGATCGAGTCATACACAGCCCGGTTGGTAGGATCGGTGGATTCGTTCAGTGAGGTCGCCGTCACGCCCAAGGGCATCAACAACACGAGAGCCGCCTTCAGAAGCAGGTTGTCATAAGCCGAAACATCGTAGCTCCAGGTTCCATCGATCCCCGCCACGGCCCGCACACGGTCGGAGGGACAGGCCGCATCGGCATCCGTCATGATGTAGTGAACCGTGTCCCCGGCTTGCAGTCGAACGCCCCGAGCCAGCAGTTCCTGTGCAGCAATCATGGACAAAGTCTGATGGCGATAGGCCTGAGGCTCCTTCGAGAGCGATTTCGTGATAGCCAGTTCCTCAACGGTGGCAAGACCCTCTAGGAGATGGCGCCGATAGGTACGGATGATCTCCAACGCCTGCGGAATCTGTTCACGTAACTCGGCCAGCGTTCGCCCCTCACTCAGACGATGCAATACCTCCGCCTGAGCCCGCTTGACGAGCAGCGGCGCATCGCTGCGGCGGATTTCGATGCCGCGGATTTTCATAGCGCCATGGTCAAACAGGCCCACAAACTGATTGGGCACCGGCATGAGCGGATTGACCCGTGACGGAAGAAACCCAATCCACTGGTAGAGTCCTTCCACACCGATCGAAAGCCCCGTCCGCTCGGTGATCGTCTGTGCCAGGCTGTCGTAGTCTGTCCTGACCGCGCCTGGTTTGACGAGCCACAGCGAATCCACAATCGCGTGCAACAGACGATAGCCCTGCCGCTCAGCAACCTCTTTGGCCTGCAATAACAGATCACGGCTGTAGGCGGTCACGGACTCGTGTGCTTCGATCCGGCCGAACCGGGCATTCTTGTAACCCAAATAACCGAACGAGACGACGAGTAGCCACTTGAGCGCTGTTTGCCGTTGATTGAACACTACCCTCGCCGCCGGCTGCGTTGCAGCAGCCATGAGCCGTTTGTACCGCGCGCGCTTGTCGAGCAACGGGGCCAGCGTGCGAGGCACCAATCCCTCGTGATGGCGGCAGGTGTGATGGCCAATCTCCGGGACCCGTGCAGTCGGATCATGGCGGCAGCACCGGCAATTGACCGTCTCGGGCGAGATGTTGAAGCGCACCATAATGGAGGGATACATCGACGAGAAATCCAGTTCGCCGACCTGTTCGTGATAGCCGACGATCGGCGCGAACACCAATCCGCCCTGATCGGTGTGCAGCAACTCGAGCGTGGATTTGAAGGCTTCCGGCTCCTGTTTCCGGTAGGGAATCAGCAGGCCGTCGCGACAAGCCGTTTCGAGCTGCATTGAGGTGATCCCCGTCCCTGTCGTCGTGCGGGCCATCTGCTGCAAATCGACCTTCGTAACACGGGCCTGCTCGATGAGTCCGGCCAGGCCCATTTCCGCCAGCGCAAAGGAATTGTGCCGATCGAGGTGTAACCGTCCCGACAGGGTGCGGGCTCCGGCATGGGACAGGATGCGGCCATACGAAAAGTACGAATGGGGTTTCCTCGCGCCGATGGATCGATGGCGATCGCGATTGAGCGCGAGCGGCAGACGCAACTGATTCGCCATGGTCATGAGACGAGGTAGAAGATAGGAGTCGCCCCAGTCCGTCAAGAGGATGTCCGGGTCCTCTCGCACGAGCAACTGGTTGAGGCGCTGGATCACATCAGCATCATCGCCTTCCAACAGACGCTCTTCCCCGTCCATCCGCACCACAAGCGAGCTGCACCCGCCATGATTCGGGTTGGGCGATGGATTGTCCGGCGACAGCTCCAAAATCGTGAGCGGAGGGAACCCATAGTCCGTGTCCCAGGGCGACTCCAGCGCCTGAATCGACTGAAGCCGGCCTTCGGCGGTGATGTCAACCTCGCAATGGGCGAGAGGAAAGAGCTCCCGGTCGTAAAAGTAGCGCTGCGGCAGCGACACATCGACGTGAAAGAACTGCGCATCGGGGCAGGAACGGATAAGTTGTTGCGTAAGGGACGAGAACTGCGCGGGAGCATGAACCGAGACTTCCAGCACCGGGATCGGGCGGAGCGCACCGAGTTCGTATCGTTCTACCTCTCTGGTACCGATACGACAGGAGGCACGGCGGAGTAGCCGGAACACCTGCTCGCGGATGGACGGTGGAGCTGCCAGATAACAGGTCGGGACAAAGGGATCGACGGCCCGGATGCGGCGTCCATCCTCGCCGAGGAGCCAGACGACCATGCCCTCTTGCGCCGGGTATACATCAAGAAGCCATCCCTTGAGTCGAGTCGTGGGGCATGCGGGTTTCAAGAGTCATCACTTTCTGTTGCAATATGACGACGTGTTTCTGTTGTTCAATCAACATTGACAACAACATCACCTCGAACGGGGTCTCACGCGCGAGATAGGCGCCGGCCGACGCATGGTGGCGGGCGGCGGCGAACAACACATCGAGCACCTGCTGATCCTCACGCCTCAACGCACGCCGGTAGCGGCTCCACGAGTCGATTTCCTGCTGGACCAATTGCGTGAATGTGGCAAGCGTGCGCCCCATATTTACAGCCGATTCCAGAGCAGACGCGGAATTATCCAGCGTCTGGGCTTGGGCCCTCCCTCTTCCTGTAGCCATAACTCATCCTCGGCCTCGCGCAGGTCGATCACCCGGCGCGCCTGCGCACGGAGTGCCGCCATGAATCGACTACGTCCGCCGGATTCAAGCGGCGCGAGCTGGCTCACGCAGAGCATCTGCACATTCTGCTCAACCAGATGCCGCAGAGCGTCCATCATGGCACGAAAGAGGCGCATCGCTTCAGGCTCCGGCACCAACTGGTCGTACAACGTGTCGAGCGGCCCAGCGAGAATGACGAATCGCGCATCATAGCTGCGCAACGCCGACGGGAGGCAATCCGTAACCAACCGGACCATCTGATGACAGGTGAAGGCCCGCGAGACATGGATCTGTTGCAGCACCTGAGCCGGCGCTACCCGACTTGCCCGGGCCAGCCGCCCCACCAAAAACGGGTCGAAGACATTGGCGCCGGCCAGATACAACACCGGTTCGCCGGCCAACGCGCGATCGACCGCGGCACAGAGGCCCAGCCGATAGACGGACGACGGTCCGGACAACAACACTAATCCCTTTGGCCAATCAGTCGACACCGCGCTCCGCCGTAACGCGGCCAACAGATGGCAAGGCGCATCGATGACCACACCACTATCCTCTGTGCGAAACGGAAACTCCATCGTTTGTTGCTGTACTAGAACCATGGAACACCTCACGATTCGTTGAAGTGGCGTATCACACCCGCAACAATTCCCTGAATGGAAAAGTCGTCGGCTGACGACACGACGATGGGCTTCATCGCTACATTCGCCGGATGCAGTTCGATTCGGCCGTCCTTGCGGTAATACTTCTTGATCGTCGCTTCATTGTTGATTAAGGCCACCACCGTCTGCCCGTTTCGCGCGACATCCTGCTTTCGGACGACCACGAGATCGCCGGGGAAAATGCCGTCGTCCTTCATTGATTCGCCCTTCACCCGCAACGCGAAGGTCTCTCCCCCGCCCAACAGCGGTGGCAGCACCGTGACCAGTTCGGCCTGCGTGATCGGTTCGATCGGCGCACCGGCCGCCACCATCCCGAGCATCGGAATCTGCGCCAACCCTAACTGGTCCAACGCCATCTCGACCGACAAAGGCACCTCCCATGTGCCTGCCTCATAGCGACTGATCGTCATCCGGCTCAGTTGCAGCACCTCCGCCAGCTTTGCCTGCGTGTAGCCCAACCGAACCCGTGCCTGTCTGAACTGTTTAGCCGTCATGTCACAAAATGTTACATGCCGAAGTAAGGACTGTCAAGTGGGGGCAACGAGTTTATAAGGAGGCGCGGCTAGATGAGCGGCGCAAGGCCTGGAAAAACCGGAGGCGTATTCGCTGGAATACGTTAAGGATTTTTTCTGGCCGAGAACGACGCAGGTGGTTGCGCATCCTTTGCCGCAGTAGAGCGGTCAATGTCGGACAAGCTCCTAAGTTGCAGCGCAAAAGTGGGGTGTGTTAAATGAGGAGCTTCGCGGAGGCACAGCATGGCGCACGACGATGAACAGGGACAGCACGAGCGAATATTTACATTAGCTGAGGCCAATCGCCTCATTCCCGAACTCAATTCCAAACTGCTATCGATTCAACGTGCCAAAACCATCCTGTCACGCACGAAAGAAGATACAGAGAAAGCCAGCGCCCAGGCTGAATATGGCGGAGGCAGTACCGTTGGACACCTTTATATCTCGGCCCTTCAACAAGTCAGTGCGAATCTTCAGGCGATTCAAGAACTTGGCATCCTGGTCAAGGACCTGGATCTCGGCCTCTGTGATTTTCCCCATCTGCTCGACGGACGAGTGGTCTATCTCTGCTGGAAGTTCGGAGAACAAGAGGTTCTCTGGTGGCATGAAACGACCGCTGGCTATAAAGACCGCTGCCCAATAGACAGCTTGGGACGTCCATGAAGTTTGTCATCCTCGGATTTGATGGCCCCGATGGAGAGGCCAAGAGAAAACTCTATCGCCCGGCGCATCTCGCCAAAATGGAACCTCTCGATGCGCAAGGCCTGGTTGTGCTCGCCGGTCCGCTCACGGATAAGACGGGAAGTCTGATCGTCATCGAAGCAGACTCGCTGGAAGATGCGCAACGGTTTGCTCGCGAAGACCCCTATACAATCCATGGTGTATTTGAACGGGTCGAGGTCCATCCGTTTACTCAGGTCTTCCCGAAAGAACGGTAACCGAAGCCCTCCTACCCCCGTCAGCCTTTATTCCTTTCGCCTGTTTTAGTTGCATTGCCCCTCCAGCTATCGAGCGGTATAGTTATCTGAATGAAACTGTACCGAACATTGATCTATCTCTCCCTTATCGTGCTCCTTCTAGGAGGAGCCCCGGCGTTCGGCGCTTCTACGAAAACTGTCATCGCCGACGCCGAATATGTGATGGCCGATGGCGACACCTTAGCCATCGCAGAAGAAAAAGTCCTCCAACGAGCCCAACGCAGAGCAGTGGAAGAAGCCGGCATGTATCTGGAATCTATATTCCATGATGTAGAGAAAGAGTCCGGTGGGAGAAGCACACAAACCAGTTCTCTGGAAATCAGAACCATTGCCGCTGCTGTCACGGAAACAGAAATTCTCGAAACCAGGCGCTCCTTCAACCTGGACCGTCCCGTCTTCTTCATGCGCATTCGTGCCACCGTCAATATGACCAGTCTGGCGGAGGCAATACGCCGGCTTCAGTCCGACCAGAAACTTGCGCAGCACTTTCGCCAACTCCAGCAGGAAAACCACCAATTGCGCTCACAGCTGCAAGAGCTTCAACGACAGCCGAGCGGCGTCCGGATGCTGGCAATTGATCCGACCGGGAAATCCACCTCGCACCAACGGGCACGCGCAATGCTCGAAACTGCGCTTCATACCTCGAATCTATGGGACAAGATCCAGCTCAGCACCGATGCCGCCACTCTCGACGATCGCTACGTCGATCCACTGATTGTGCGAGGCCAAACCTATCTTCGGCTGGCTTCACTTGCCTTTTCCCAACAAACTCAACCGGCGCAATACACGAACTATCTGGACAAAGCCGGGATAGACTTCGATCTCGCCCTCAGACTCGACGACAAGAATATATGGGCATGGGTGGGAAAAGGAGATGTACTCAGGTGGCTAAAACAATGGGACGAAGCTGCCGCAGCTTACGAGCAAGTTCTTGAGCTTGATCCGTTTGCTGATATCGCTCGCTTACGCCTCATCGACCTATACACGACACAAGCTCGCCGCCAGGCCGGCGCCAAATCTTGGCATCAAGCGTTGGCAACACTGAAGAAACTCCTCAAGGCTGAAACACCGGAAAGCTGGATCCCCTATCAAAAAGCAGCCTATGCACTGCGGAGTGAAATCTATCTCAAGCTGAATCAGCCGGAAGAGGCGATTGAAGATCTGTCCACTGTTATTCGCGCCGACCCCACCAATCTTGCCGCTCTCGTGACTAGAGCAAAGCTGTATCAAGAACGTTCACAGGGTCGGCTTGCCAAGGATGATCTTGAGCGAGCCTGTGTCCTCGGATCCAATTCAGCCTGTGAGCAATTGCCATAACTTCGCGTAATGTATCCATATTACTACAACGCTTCAAATACGAATCACCCATCCTCCAGCCAGCCTTATAGTGATCTGACGCCCTCCCGACTAGGTTTGACAGACTGGACAGGCCGACCCTATAATGCTCACTCTTAAAATGGGAACACAAGACGGGCGCTAATAGCTGCCTATGGACAAGGCCCTCATCTTAGGACAAAGGGCCTAACCCTCCTTCGCTCTATAGCCCCAAATTTCCTAGGAGTGGGCCTTCTGCCAAGTTGCAGGGGACACAGAAAAAGCTTAGAGTGAACATAGTTGAGTACATTGAAACATTTGCATTTCTCGTTCGTTAACCCCTTGCCGGAGAATAATCTGTGATGAGTCAGTATCGTGTGCTTCCAGGCCCAGAACATTTTCTTCCTCCATCGGCAGCAAGTATGGGCATTTATTTGCCAAATCCTGGGGAAGCTCACATCAACGGTGTCATCGTCCCAGAAGAAAAGGCCTATGAGGAAGCGGCGAAGCAATTTCTCATGGCCAAGGTGCCAACCCTCTTCCCAGGTCCCTTAGTTCTATGGGACTGGAACGAGAAAGCGGCTAAGAAAGCCACCGCCATCCGCCACCTGTACAACACGCTCAAGGAATGTGTACAACCAGGGCAAACGCCCATGCTGATCCCGATGCCGGACTACCGTCCCAAATATCCCAAGATCAATCCTGAAGTCGAGATCAATCCCAACCACCCGAATCTGACCATCTGGCACAATAAAATCGATTGCTGCATGTTCATCGGGGTCCACTGCCACCAAGCGAATTTGTCGCTCAAAATTATTCGGGGCGGCACGTCTTGCTACACGATTGCCATGTGCGCTCAAGCAGGCCATGAAGATGCCATGCTATCGTTCCGCGACGCATCGGTCGAAAAGATTATGAAACTGGCCGAGTGGGTGAGAAAATTGAAAGGGACAGTCCAACCACGGCTGACGTCAGCCAAGAGCGGAGCCTCAAATTAAAGCCAAGTCGTTTGAGGCTTTGAAGACAGTGAAAGGAGCGTGACCCATGGCAGACACACACTCAGTCATCGGCACTAAAAATAAAAAAGGACAGACCTTTACCGATACCTGGGAGATGCTGAACGAAGCGCCGCGCACGCCATCATTCTTCACGGGCAGCGAAGTCATCAAGGAAGCGCTCCGGCGGGCCAGCTGCGATGTGATGATCGCATACCCGATTACCCCGCAGAGCGAAGCGGCCGCCTTGATTGGCGAACTCTTTGCCGAGGGTTACATCGGCGACTACTTCCGCGGCGAAAGTGAATTCGCCGTCATGTCGCAATGCGCAGGAGCGGCCTTCGGTGGAGCTCGCGTGTTTACGACAACCGCGGGGCCCGGCACGATGCGGGCGATGGAGAATTTCCCGATGTGGGCCGGGGCACGGTTGCCGATTCAAATGATCGTCACCTGCCGCGGCATCAACTCACCTCTGTCGATTCAGCCTGACACGCTCGAAATCGCGTATCTTCTCAATACCGGCATGCTGGTCTGGCATGCGGAAACCGCACAGGACTTCTTCGATTGGATCCTCAAAGGTTACATGGTGTCGGAAGAGCCCGACGTGCATCTTCCCCTGGCACTCTGTTGCGACGGATTTTTCGTGACGCACACGAAGGATGTCGTCAACCTCACCCCGGCTGATATGTGTCTTCCACCCTATGACCCCTACCGCTCCCCCGTGCCCTGTATGGACATGGAATGCCCGCCGGTCCGAATGATGCGCGACCCGTTTGTCATGAAGAGCAACTACATCAGCTATGCCACCCACGCATCCTGGCAGCAAGAAGTCTGGGCGGCAGTGGAACGGTCCCGCAAGCACACGATCAGGTGGATCAACGGGTTGATCGAGACAGAAAATATCGATGCCGAGGTTCTCATTGTCTCTTCTGGTACGGCGGTATCGCAGGGTCGTGAAGCCATCCGGCTCCTCGAGGATGAAGGTATCAGTTGCGGTCTGGTAAAAATCAAGTCCTTGCGGCCCTGGCCAGGCGAGGAAATCCGCGAAGCCACCAAAAACGCCAAACACATCATTGTCCCGGAATTTAACGTGACCGGGTGGTTGGCAAAGGAGATTAAAGCCAGCATCCCGAACAGCGACCGTGTAAACGCAGGCCCGCATGTCTGCGGAGGCATGACAATGCCGCCGGAAATTATTGTGTCCGAAATCAAGACCCTGCTCGGCATGCGCACCATGTCGTTGGCCGGTCGTGGTAGTTGATCGCCACTAGCAGCAAGAATAGAACGACCTGAACACGCACACGCACCGAGGAGGCCAACATGAGCAAGGAACGTATCAAGATTTCGGAAGACCTATACGACATTATGCCGTCCGACTATCAAGACCTGGTCAAGAGTGCGACCTATGGTAAGGAGGACCGGGGCTGGAAGGATATCGGGAACAGCAAGGAACTGATCGAGCAGCACTCTCTCTGCGCCGGCTGCCCGGAATCCATGGCCTTCCGTTACATCCTGGCCTCATTGCCGAACCCCGAAGACACGGTCATGGTCGGCTCCACCGGTTGCACCAGCCTGGTGTTCCCCATGGTCGCCGTGCACAACATTCATTCCCTCTTCGGTAATCAAAACGCCATTGCTTCCGGCTTGAAGCGCGCCTTAAGCGTCCGCTTCCCGGGCCGGACCAAAGACGTAGTCGTGCTCGCCGGCGACGGCGCTACCGTTGATATCGGCCTCGACATGACACTGCAAGCCTGGTTCCGCCAGGAGAAGTTCACCACGATTTGCTTCGATAACGAACTGTACGCCAATACCGGCGGCCAGGAGAGCGGCCTGATGCAGAAGGGCTTCGTGGCTAAGATGGCACCGGTCGGGAAACTCTTCGACAAGGTCCGTCTGCCGGAAATCGCTCGCGAATCAGGCTGTCATTACGTCGTTCAATGCACCGTCAGTAAACCGTCCCTCATTGAGAAGGTGGTCCGGAACGCGGTCATGATCTCGCGCGAAATCGGCCCGACCTACCTCCAGCTCTACACGCCTTGCATTCTCGAAATCGGGAAGAACAGCATGGAAGGGCTCCAGGAAATGCGGGACTCTGAAAAGCCGACCGAGCGGTTCGCCTACAAAGAATTCATCAGCGAACCGGCCAAGGAACTCCTGGCAGAGTTGGCCGCCAAAGACAAGGAAAAGAAGGCCGCTGCGAAGCAGCTCGCCGCTCAAGGGGCCTAAACCGATTTTCGGGAGAGACGACCATGATCAAGAAAAGACTGAATGTCCGAATGTCGGGATTAGGCGGACAGGGCGCCGTCACCGCCGCACATGTCCTGGCCATGGCTGCCAATCGCGACGGCAAGTTTTCGATCTCCAATCCCTTCTTCGGCGCCGAAAAACGCATGGCGCCCGCAGAAAGCTATTGCCGGATCGGCATCGAACGGATCTACGACCGTGGCGAGTTGGTATTTCCCGACGTCATCCAGGTTTTTCACCCCCAAGTCATCACCATGGGAAAGAGCTATACCATGCCCTTCTACTCCGGCGTGAAGGAAGGTGGTCTCGTCATCATCAACTCCGACCAGCCTCTTCTGTCTGAAGAAGATATCCAGCGGCTGAAGGATCTTAACGTCGCGTTATTTTATATCGCAGGGACTGAGCTCGCCATCGAGGTGGCCGGCACCGAGTTATCGACAAACATGTCGATGCTCGGGTCGGTCGCAGGCATTACCAAGTGTGTCTCAATGGAATCCCTGGACGGCGCCTTACAGGAGCGGTTCGGAAAGAAGTTCGTCGCCTCCGGTGGAACAGCCTCCCTGGACGAAGCCATCAAGAAGAAATTTGCCAAGAAAGAAATGTTGCTGGCCAAGAACCTGGCAACTGTGAAAGCGGCTTACGACATCGCCAGTGAGTGGGCCGAAAAGAATAAGTACGAGCTACGGGTCGGCAATCCTGCCGTGGCGGCTTAACGAGAGAAGGAACCAGCTCGCATGTATAACGTCGCGCAAGTCATCGATGAGAAATGTGTGGCCAAGAAGGGATGCCGACTGTGCATCATGTATTGTCCGGAGGCCAACTGCCTTGACCTCAATCCGACCAAGATGGTGGCGGAGGTCATCATTGATCGCTGTAAAGGCTGTGAACTCTGTGTGATCGTCTGCGACGCAGCCAAGCATTATGCCATCACTATGCAGGCCGTCAGCGCCACCGGAAAGCTGATGACCCAAAAAGGCGAGTCCGCCGCACTGGGTCAGGCCTACCAAGGCTAACTGTTTCGTGTAGCGGGTCTCCCGCGCAAGACCCCATGGCGCCTGCGCTATGGGGTTTTTTGTTGGTCAGTCAACTTAGAATAAGGGATTCAGATGAAAACTGAAGACAATGCCATCGATGAGCTCCTCCGGGAGATTGCCGGTCTGATTCACGAGTACCCGAAAGCGCTCGAACGGCGCGCAGCCGATATTCATGCCAGCGGGAAAGACCCGGAATTGGCACAGACACTCGTCAAGGCGGCCGATACCATGCGTGACAGCGGAAATCTCTATCTGACCTGGGCGAAGCACTACGCCTCCGTTGCATCAGGCAACACGGATGCATCCTCGGATGAGGACGAGACCGATGATTTCGATGTGTAATAGAAACGTGCTGCTGCTTATGCCTGTCTCTGCGTAAAAAAGGCTCGCGCCCGCCCCACCAGTTCGTGTTAGAATGCCCTCGTTTCGGCTGGACCAGATTCCCCGGTAGCTCAGTTGGTAGAGCAGCCGGCTGTATTAGCATGCAGCCTCCACGGGAAACCGTGGTTGAAACTTCGGGTGAATTCAGGGAAGCCTGCCCCGATTCCACAACGAATCGGAATGGGAATCCTGAGCGAAGCCTGCCGAAGGGTCAGCGTGTAGGCAGGACCGTGCAGAGACTAGAGGCTGCGGAACCCATCCAATAACGCCTCACTAGCGCCCGACACCCTCCCCTGCTTTTCTTGCAGGCGGGTGAAGAGATAGTCCAAGCCCGGTTGAAAAATCGGGGCACTTGTAACCGGCTGGTCGCAGGTTCGAGTCCTGCCCGGGGAGCCACAATACAAAAAGGGCCATTGGCACATGCGCCAATAGCCCTTTTTTGTGCCTCTTAGCCCGCCCTTGAAGCTACTAGTTGAGTGGATGCGAGCGCCGCCACACCGCTCTTGAGAACAATCTCGCAGACATGGTCGAGCCGTTCAATGTGCTCATAGGCGGCCCATGGATCCTGCGCGACGGCACAGACCCCGTGGTTGGATTGCCCAACAATATCGAAAGCCAGCATCCCATCATGCCTCAACCCGAGACATTCTGCCGTTACGTCGGCCAATTCACGAGAGAGCGCCGGCAGGGTCGGCACAGTCGGTCCCACACGCGTATAGCGGGCAATTTCGGGAAACTCTGCGCTAATTTTCTGCAGATCGACGCCCGCATACATCGCAGCCACGATGTGGGTCGCATGCACATGCACGACCGTCCTAGTGCGTTTCGAATCACGCTGCAAATTCCAATGCATCCACAGTTCGCCCGAAGGACTTTGTCCATCACGGACATTCGGAATCAGCTTGTGTGTCAGCGGGTCCTCCACAATCTCCAGTCGCACGACATGTTCCGGGTGGACAATCGTCTTCCGCCAACCTGATGGTGTGATATAGAGATACTTCCCCTCTCGCTTTCGCATGCTGATGTTGCCGTCTCTGGTCGTAATCCATCCCCGTTCATAGGCCCGCCGCATCACGTCGCCAATTGCCGTCAGCATACTCCCTCCCCCTGTGTACTTCTGAACCTCGCGATCAGCATCCTGCTTAGAAGCTTTGAAACGACACTCAGCCCACCTTCCTTGCTACAAGGAGTATTGCGGGAAAGGATGCCTCACAGGCAAGAAAAAACCGGTTCAGCACAGCAGCCCAACGAAGGCTCAGGTATCTCGGGCGAGATGCGACAGGTCTGAACAGCAACCAGATCAGGTTGTCTGAAGATGGGCCCGCACTTCCTGCACGTAGGTTTTGAACGGATCAGGCATGGGAAATGGCGTGTGACCACGCAGCTGAAAGATGGACCAGTTGATCACATACGAGGGAGAAAACCGTGCTTCCGGTTCGGGATCAACTGGCTCGCCAGGAGGTTCACAGGCTAGCAAATGTCGGATAACTTCACCCCGCCCAAATGCTCTTGTGTTACGTGGCGGATGATCCATGGACAACGCGATCGCCTTGTCCGTAGTGAGCCGTGGAACCCGTCCTTCTTCCATGAGACCATAATATAGCCCCTTGCCTTGATGAAGATTGTGATACTCCAGATCCAGACTCTTCAAGGCCGGATCTGCCCATGTCGTCTGTTCCGCCTCACGAAAGGTTTCGAGCAGCCACAACTTCGAAGCCCAATCGACCCGTCCGACTAGTGCCTGATAGTCTCCGCGGAGATCTTGCAAAACCGCTTCCCATTGATCGAGCACCCAATCAGTCTCTTCGTCTTGCCCCCGATAATGCGCCCGCGCCGCAGCAAGAAACGTCTCTTGAATGTCGATTGCAGAAATCGACTTCCCTGAGTGCAACCGAACGATCCATTGTCGATCCTGATCCTGCGACAATTCCTGCATCGTTTCCACCGGTTCATGGATCTCCAGGTCGAGCGGCGCATGGCCCTCTTCGATCAGTTGAAGAACCAGTCCTGTCGTGCCTAACTTCAAGGCCGTTGCCACCTCAGCCATATTGGAATCGCCCAGCAAAAGATGAATTCTGCGGTATTGATTCGGGTCGGCCAGCGGCTCATCTCTGGTATTCACGATGGCACGATTCTGCTGCACCCATTCGAAGAAGTCATTGACGATGTAATCTGCGCGCTGGGAAATCTGAAACGGGAGGAGGGGCTGCTGCGCGTGACGATAGTTCGCTCCTCTCGGCACAATGAGCCGATCCCTCTGAATCCAGGCGTCCTGGGGACCAGCCGTGCCGACACGTCCGGCCCCCGTAAAAATCTGTCTGGTAACCAGGAAGGTCACAAGGGGTCCGAGGCCGCGTCTGGTGAAGGGGAAACGGCGTGAAACGAGGTAGTTTTCATGCGATCCAAAGGTCGCGTCGGTTTCATGATCCACATTGTTCTTGATCAACGAAACCGTATCGGCCAGACCAAGGTCCTGGATTACATCCTGCAGCAACTGATCACCGGCACGGTCGGCAGCGACCACATCCGTGAGCGATTCACATTCCGGCGAAGCCCACTCCAGATGTCCCATGTCGAGGTACATGCGCCCGGCATTGGTGAGAAATCCTCCGTTGCCGGGCGGTTCATCATGGCCCCGGTGGTGCAGATCAAGTACGCCTCGCCGTTGGACGTGAAAGAGATGGTCTCGAATCTTGTGGGCAAACCAGGTGGGGGAATGGTCAGGCCGGTCGTGATTCACCAAGAGTCCGTATTCGGTTTCAAGTCCGAAAATACGGTTCAACATCTCAATCAGCCACGACGGATTGAAGCGCCTTCGGCAGGAGCTGTGAAAGTTCTGCCTGCTTGAGCGAGCGATACTTGGAGGTACCGGGAGCCTGCCGATCGAGGACCGCACATTCGATCGTTCGTTCACCACCAAGACTCCGCACATGTGCGATCAAAGTGTCATTGCTTGGAATGGCGGGAGCCAATGAGCCAGCTCCGGTCGCGGCCGGCTTGGCTTCAGCCTCTTGATCTGCCTCAGCCTGTTGCTGGGCCATCGAACCGATCGCCCAGGCGCGCAATCCCAAATTCAACGCCTGTTCCAATGATAGTGTGACTGGCTGTTGCTCCTTAAGATAGGTCAGCATCTTCGCTTGGATAGCAGTGGTGGCAGCCAGAACCGCAAGACCTGTGACTTCCTCAAATGTTCCGTCGTAGTTGATCGTCAACAGCGCGTCCTTCTCCGGCTTCTGCCCCAACTCTGCCACCAGAATACGCACGATGAACGGCGCCTTGTACACCTCTTCGAAGGCCTGCTTGATCACCGGAGCAATACCGTATTTCACCAGTCTCGATCCCGTCACATCGGACGGCGAGCGGTTAAAGCCTTCGACATGCGCCATCTCGAGCAGACTGAAGCGCAGCTTTTCCAAATCCGTGGGGTGCCCCATCCCTCCCAACGCCAGCCGGTCGTAAATTTCATAGAGCTTCGGTGTCCCCTTGCTGACCGTCGTCAGAAGAATGCCTCCTTCATAGGTCAGCACGACAACCGGACTCCCCTGCTTGAATTGATCGTCGAGATACTGCCGGCGATTGCCAACTGCTTCCACCCAGCGATAGGGCTCTTCATACATAGCGCACCACCTGCGATTCATAGAGGGGTTTCAATGTCGCGTCCGGTACGGTCTGCACACCGGCCCCCGTGATCAACTTGACGACAGGGTAGAGACCCGCTTCCCGATTGACCCCGCCGGTCGCCGAATCAAACTCCGCCGCGCTCGCGAGCAATCGTAGTGCTTGCACCATAGCCTGCTCTTGAGGTAGCGCGTTGAGAGGCTGCTCACCCCATGTATTCAGATAGTGCAGGATCCCCCGGATCGTGGGAGAACCGGACCCGGATACGGCATATTCCACACCTTCAAACTCCGCTCCGAGAATATCGTAGAAATAAATCTTGGCTGAGCCCTGTTCCAAATCGTAGCCGGCAAACACCGGGACCACCGCGCCAGTCCCGGCCAATGCCGCCGGTACATTCTCCTTCAAGAGCTTGGAGACTGCGCGAAGTTTACCGTCGAAACTCAATTCCTGCAGCTGCGTCCTCCGGTAGTATTTGAAAGAATGTTCCAGGACACGCACCATTTCATAGGCGGTCGCCGGAACCCCGGCAATCGCCATCACACTGTGCCGGTCGATCTCCAACACCTTATCCGTGCGATCGTACATCACCATATTGCCGGCGGTCGCACGACGGTCTCCGGCCACCAGCACACCATCACGGTATTTGAAGGCCAGAATCGTCGTGGCATTCGTGAGCGCATGGCCGGTCCCCGCTGCCGTCGGTGCACCGAGCGTGTAACCCTGTTCCTTCAACAGCTGAAGAAAATCCCCCTGCATCCCCATCTTGAGAACCCCTCGTGAAGCGTGAAACGTGAAGCGTCAGGCGATCGGACTCAGAACCTACCCACTCACGCCTAACCCCTTACCCCTAACGTCTTTACTGTCCCGTTCGTTGCCGATATCTCTCAGCCTGTTTCGGATCAACCTTGCGCATACGCTTGAGTAAATTATCTTTATCGGGAGACCCCGTCTCAGGCCGTTTTGGCCCGCCGCCTTCATCGGAGGGACTCGGCGCCTTCGGCATGGGAGTGCCGGGCCCTTCACGCCGCTCTGGTGCTGAGATGTAGTTCATGATCGGGACTCCTTTTCTTTGTTCCATGTCGTCAGCGCCTCCATCGGGGATGTCGCGCTCTCGAATATCTTCGCGCAAGCTTGCACCGCCTGTGGCTCGAAAAGATCGCCCATCTCTAATGTCCGCGGAAGCAGCCCGCCACTGAATTGGATGCGTTCCCACTGCATCATTTTGATCTGATCTGGAAACCGTCTGATGCAGAGTCCGCGAATCTTGGCTCTCGTATCGGACGGACCGACCACCAGCGCCGATTCGACGTCATGCTCCGATGTCATCCGCCAGGCCTTCCCTTCTGCCTCGAACCCCAGGAAGAGCCCGCGATCCGGATTCACATTATGATATTCCAAGTCCAGACTCGCCAGCCAGGGATCATCCCACCCAATCCGTTCTTCCTGCATAAAGGTTTCCAACAGCCAGAGTTTAGTGACCCAATCAATCCGGCCGACCAGCTGTCGTCGATCACCGGTCAGGAGCCGCAGTGTGTCGGCCCATTCCTGCAGAATCCAATCGGTCTCCCGGTCAACACCAGCCAGGTGCTTCTCAGCCGCGAGATAGTACTGTTCTTGAATGTCGAGGCCCGTGATGCTGCTGCCGTTTTTCTGGCGGACCGCCGCCTTCAAGTTCTGATCGCGTGATAGTTGTTTCACCGCCGTGACGGGCTGTTCCAATTCAAGAACCGGGGCAGCCCCACGCCCGATCAACTCCAACACTAATTGTGTTGTCCCGATTTTCAACGCGGTGCTGTACTCACACATATTGGCATCGCCGATAATGAGATGGAGCCGTCGATATTTCTCCCGAACCGCGTGTGGTTCGTCCCTCGTATTCAGAATCGGCCGGTTGTGCATGGTGTCGACGCTCAGATCAGTCTCCATAAAGTCAGCTCGCTGGGACAGTTGATAGTGGCCCGGCACGAACCCGCTTTCCTGACCCTCCACACCGACTTTGCCTGCTCCGGCAATCACCTGCCGGCTGACAAGGAACGGCAACAGCCCTGCAGTCAGCGAAGGGAAGGGGATCAAGCGTGACACGAGATAGTTATCGTGACAACCATAACTGTGTCCGTGAAAGTCCGTATTGTTCTTGTAAAGCTGCACATGGGGCCCGCCGAGCGCATGGTTGCGATGTTCTGCCGCTCGCTGGACGATACGCTCCCCGGCACGATCATGAGCAAGGATATCTAATAGCGTTCGACATTCAGGCGTAGAATATTCAGGGTGCGTATGGTCGTTATAGAAACGTGCGCCGTTCGTAAGGACCAGATCGCTCTTCATCTCATGAAACGAAAACGGGCGATGGGCATCGACCTTGGCGAACTCGTCTTCTTCCTTGTCCTGTTGCAGGCCGGAGACTCGAAACCCTCGCGCATCCTCGTGGGGGTCTTCACCGCCATAGTCCCAGCGCCGCTCGAACGAGGCAGTCAGATGGGCCCGCACCAGTTCCATCGACTCCACAACCGGGTCGAGCTGGTCCTGGTCTTCCCTGGTAATTCCGTATTCTGTTTCGATCCCAAAAAGGCGCATAACACCGTTAGGCGTGAAGCGTTAGGCGTAAGGCGAATGGGCCGGATCGGACGGAACGATGGTTTATTCCTGAACTCCTCACGTCTAACCCCTTACCCCTCACCCCTTACGTCTTTAGATAATTTGATTGATCAATTTCTCTTCGGATTGCCGCCCCCTCCGGAACGACGAGACCCCCACCACCTGTTCCGGATGGTGATCGAGGAGTTTGAGCCATTCTTCCGCCGCATCGTCTGGCGGCAGCATCTCACCCTCTCGAAATTCTGCGTGCACGGAGTTCACCAGATCGTCCAACGTCATGCCGGTTTGCTCAACCCCGCCTGCCACAATCACGCGATCGATCGCCTGTTCCTTTGCCCGTTGTACGATCGACGCCAGGATCGCACCGCTGATCAGATCGCCTCGATAGAGAATCTTGCTCTGTCCGCTTCGAAGCCTGATCGAGAGGAGCCGATTCTCATCAATGCGCGAGAAGATCGCGGAGAGCGCATGTTCGATGAGGTCGGCACAGGCCTTCTTTCGATCGCCTCCGTGCTGGTCGATCCATTGCCGGTCCAGCGGGAGATCTTCTGTCAGGTACACATTGAGAATCGCCGCCGCCGAGTCCCGATTCGGCCGGCTCACTTTGATCTTGCGGTCGATACGCCCCGGCCGCAACACGGCAGGATCGATCAGGTCAGGCCGGTTCGAAGCCAGGATGATCACCACATCGTGCAACGATTCGATTCCATCCATCTCGGAACAGAACATCGGCACCAAGGTGCTGGAGATGTTGAATGAACGGGAGGCCCGCCTCGTACCGAGAATCGACTCCGCCTCATCGATAAAGATAAAGGGCAATGCCCCCTCGCTCCGGCGAGCACGGGCCTGGGCAAAGAGATCCCGAACCATCCGCTCGGATTCCCCCAGCCACATGTTCAGAATTTCCGGCCCCTTGATGTGGAGGAAGGCCCCCCTGGTCACCGGAGGCCTCTCCCCCTTCACACCGGATACATCCTGGCTTGACTCCCTCACCAACTGTGAAAGACTGGCGGCGGCAGCCTGCCCGATCAGGGTCTTCCCGCAGCCTGGAGGGCCGTGGAGGAGAAAACCCTTCGGTTGAGTGAATTTGAAACGCTGAAACGTCTCCGCATGGAGCAGAGGGTACTCGATCGCCTTCCGAATGGCTGCAATCGCCTCCGCTTGCCCTCCGATCTGCTCCCATGTGACAGTGGGCACTTCGTCGAGCAAGTGGGACTTGGCTTTCCGGTCATCCAATTTCTCGATCGCCACATGGAGGCTGGGATCGATACGCACCTCATCGCCGGCCTTCAGGTCCACGCCGATAAGATCGCTCGATCGTTGGAGGATCAAGACCTGCCGGCCCATCTCCTGCTCGAAGCGCAGCCGTCCGTCTGCCAGCGGTTCCGCCAGCTTGAACACTGGCCCATTCCGGTCATAGCCCAGGATCTTAATCACCGCATAGGCTTCGTTGACCAGAATCTGCGCGCCGATCTTCAACTCGGCTGCCTGCACCCGTGGATCGACCGAAGCATAATACTCAGCACCTCCCACCAGAATCCGTGCGAGGCCTTCACCAGGCACCTCGAGCAGGGTGCCTACCCGATTGGCCGGAGCCGTGAGCTTCGCAATCACGTCGGCGACCTTCTTGAATTCGACCTCACGCTGCTGCTGCGCTGCTTGTCCCAGAATCACGGCATGGCGCAGCTTATAGAGAATTTTCTGCCGGGGGTCGCTGTCGGAAAATGAGGCGAGACATTGTTCAATGAGCTCAAGCGGATCAGCTCCCATGCGCGTCGACTGCTTCGCGGCGTCCTCAGTCGTCCCGTTGGGGTCCAAGTCCTGTGGTTCAGTGGGTCGGCGATCACTCATCGGTGGTCCTCCATGCGGAACAGATGGATGATCCTACCATAGCGGCCTCACGGATTGTCGTCTATCACAACCATTCAATTAATGGCTTGGAGCGTCACAGATACACGTTCGCGGCGGTTCTCTCGCAGGATCTCCACCATAACCTGATCGTTCACTTTGTGACGATCCAGAATATCCATCAGATTGTCCTGGGTCTCGATCTGCTTGCCGTCAACGGCCACTATGATATCGCCCAATTCCACACGCCCGGCGAAGGTCTCGCGCGCACCCTTCAACCCCGCCCGCTCAGCCCCGCTGCCACGGGACACTTTGCCGATAATCAGCCCCTTGATCCCCCACCGCTTGGCCATCGCATCGGGGACGAGCGAGACCCCGAGCCCTGGCCGGATCAGCTTGCCGTGCTTGATCAACTCCGGGACGATGCGATTGACGGTGTCAACCGGTACGGCAAAACCGATTCCGGCAAAAGCCCCGCTCGGGCTCACAATTTGAGTATTCACGCCGATCAGGCGGCCGGCGCTGTCAAGGAGGGGCCCGCCGGAGTTTCCGGGATTGATAGCGGCATCGGTCTGAATAACCCCCTCAATCGTCCGATTTGATAATGATTTGATCGTCCGTCCCAAGGCACTCACGACACCGGTCGTGAGCGTGTGATCGAGGCCGAACGGATTCCCGATTGCCAAGACCTTTTGCCCGACCCGAAGATCATTCGAGAGACCCACCACCACTGGCGAAAGCGCCTCGTCCGGCACTTGGATTTGCAGCACTGCAAGATCGTGATCCGGATCGGCCCCGATCACGACGGCCTTATGTTCAGAGCGGTCGGCGAGAGTCACCTTGATCGAATTGGCGCCATAGACAACGTGGAAATTGGTGACGATATGTCCCTGCTTATTCCACACAAAGCCGGAACCGGACCCCTGCGGAGCCTCGAACAGATCGAACGACCAGGGATCACGCCGGACGGCAGTATTGGAAATGAAGACCACAGATCTCGTCGCCTGCTCGAACACGGCCATCGTGGCCCGCTCATCGGCGCCCAATTCAGCAGGCGAGGGCGTCACAATACGCGGTTTCCCTTCAGGCCCGCCATAGGTCGCGCCCAACGGCTTTCCCCACTCCGCCATCGCCAAGGCAGGACAGAGGCTGATGAGCAAAAGCCCCACTGAAACAATAGGCCTCTTTATCTCCATCATTCCCCCATGACTTGTATCACCAATTCCCTGGTTCGGGACCTGGTATCAAAATCGACGACGACGACCTGCTGCCACGTCCCCAGGAGCATCGCTCCCTCCGCGAAGGGAATGGTGACCGACGGTCCTTGCAGCTGACCTCGCAAGTGGCTGTGGCCGTTGTCTTCACCGGCATTTCTCGTATTATGCTGCCAGCCGGGATCGGCCGGCACAGCCCGGTCCCAAAATGTTACGGTATCGGCCCTGATACCAGGTTCATCCTCGATGATCATCACCGACGCGGTCGTATGCTTCACGAACACCGTGACAACCCCGGCGGACAGCCGGCTGCCTGCCAGGGCATCGGCCACGGACTTCGTCACATTTTCGATCTGGGTGTTCCCCTGCATGGTGAGACGTAACGACACCGTCTTGACCGCCATCTTATGACTCCATCGCTCGAAGAACTCGCCGTTCACCAGGCGTAAAGGCACGGCCTCGAGCCTCTTCCAAAATGGCATCAAACTCGCCCTGCGCTGTCAACCGGCGCAAAGCTTCCACCACCGTGCCACTGACAATACCCTCCCGCTGCAAGGTCTCCAAGTAGGCAAAGGCCTCAACCAACGTTTCCTTCTCTCGCACATAGTAATCCCTTCCGCGTCGCTGATTACTGTAAGCTTCAAACTGCTCGCAGGCGACAAGAATCTCTGCCAACTGCCTGACCCAGGGTTTGACAGTGGCCAGCTTCTCTGGATAGTAGTAGTAGAGCATCACCTGCTGCATCCAAGGGAGCCACGTGACGCCCATCTTTCTGATGGCCGGACGAACAGTCTGCAGCCGCCTGGTAAGCCTGCGCGAATACCCCAGCCGCATCTCAACCTGTTCCTTCGCCCAGGCAGTCATCGGGATACCGTCGGCCGCAAGGTCATTTTTGTAGCACCGGAGGAAGGCTTCAGTTTCACGTCCGTAGGGAGTGGCTGTGTGTCGGGCTCTCCACTCTCGTGGCCTCGTAGGAATCCCCCGTTCCTTCGCCCAGGACCATATCTTCCCGAAGAGTTTCCGATCAAGCCCCGCCCGGCCCAAGTCATGCA
>JACAFD010000232.1 GCA_013388555.1 Nitrospirota bacterium
GGTGGTGAAGGTGGTCACAGACCATGCCGGTCACGCGATCTATTTCTCACGAGCACCGATTCCACTGGTGCGGGACGACGTCAGCCGTCGAGCCGTCGGAGGGTTGCATTACATTCACCTCGGTCTGTATATGTACCGACGAGACACGTTGTTGAGGTTTGCGTCCCTTCCCACCGGACGGCTGGAGGATGCAGAAAAGCTCGAACAGTTACGCGCATTGGAGCATGGCATTCCGATCAGAGTCTGGGAAACTGCCCATGCCTCTTTGCGGGTAGATACGCCGGAAGATGTCGAGTCGGTGGCGCAGAAGCTCCAGCAGGTTGACGTCATCAAGCAAGAGTTACGCGTGATGAAGGCAGCCCCTTTCAGGTAAGGGTGGCATGCGTGTCAGAATCGTCCGATCCGACAGGATGGGGGCTACAATGAGCAAGTTCATTTTTGTCACGGGTGGAGTGGTCTCCTCTTTGGGGAAGGGGCTCGCCTCGGCCTCGATCGGCAACCTGCTCGAGAGTCGTGGGTTGAAGATCACGTTTCTTAAGCTCGATCCCTACATCAACGTCGATCCCGGGACTATGAATCCCTATCAGCACGGAGAGGTCTACGTGACGGACGACGGTGCGGAAACAGACCTGGATCTGGGCCACTATGAACGGTACACCTCCCTTACCCTCACCAAAGAAAATAACTATACGACCGGAAGGATCTACCATTCGGTCATCATGAAAGAGCGCCGCGGCGACTACCTTGGCGGGACGGTGCAGGTGGTGCCCCATGTCACCGACGAAATTAAACAGTGCATCATGCGCATATCCCAGGGAATGGACATCACGATCGTGGAGATCGGCGGCACGGTGGGCGACATCGAAAGCTTGCCTTTCCTCGAAGCGATTCGGCAGATGCCATATGATGTCGGCCGCGAAAACGTGCTCTATGTTCATCTCACATTGGTGCCCTACATCGGCACAGCCGGTGAGCTGAAGACGAAACCGACGCAGCACTCTGTCAACAAGCTCCGGGAGATCGGTATTCAGCCGCATATTCTGCTCTGCCGGACCGATCGCTATCTTCCGCCGGAACTCAAGGGCAAGATCGCGATGTTCTGTAATGTCGAGAAAGATGCAGTCATCACTGCCAAGGATGTGGATACGATCTATGAAGTGCCGATCGTGTTCAGGAAGGAAGGACTGGACGAGCTGATCGTACGACTGCTCCAACTTAAGACCGGTCCGCCGAATCTACGCGAATGGGATGCGATGGTGCAGAAGATCAAGTACCCCAAGCATGAAATCTCAATCGCGCTGGTCGGCAAATATGCGGGGTTAAAGGAATGTTACAAGAGCCTCTCGGAATCGCTGGTCCATGGCGGTATCGACCATGAAACGCGGGTGAACATTCACTGGATCGAATCGGAAGAGATTGAACGACAGGGGACTGAACGTATCCTGCGCGAGGTCGATGGCATCCTGGTTCCTGGCGGGTTCGGTACGCGCGGGATTGAAGGGAAGATCGCCGCGATTCGATACGCACGGGAACACCAGATTCCATTTCTCGGCTTATGTCTGGGCATGCAGTGCGCAACGATCGAGTTTGCGCGGAATGTTGCCGGATTGGCAGGCGCAAACAGCGCCGAATTCGACGAGGCCTCCCCTCATCCCGTCATTCATTTGATGTCGGATCAACAGTCCGTCAGCGACAAGGGGGGGACGATGCGGCTGGGGTCCTATGTCTGCGTGCTCGGGGAGGGAACGCTGGCCCAAAAAATGTACGGGGTAAGCGAAGTACGTGAGCGCCATAGGCATCGGTACGAATTCAACAACCAGTATCGTGAGCCGTTACTGGCCAAGGGGTTCGTGTTGAGCGGGCTGTCGCCGGACGGCCGGCTTGTCGAGATCATCGAATTGAAAAATCATCCCTGGTTTCTGGCAACGCAGTTTCATCCGGAGTACAATTCGCGGCCCCACCATCCGCATCCGCTCTTTAGCGGCTTTGTGGGAGCGGCCTTACGCCGCAAATGCGGCCACTAGTTTGGGATGCTGAAACAGGCTCCCAACTTTGTTCTCGTCTCGACAAGATCCTCAACGTAGCCCAGAGGCTACGCCTCCGGTCTTGTCTTCGCCTCGGCCGCGTTGGATATCCTGTTTGAGCATCCCAACAGAAACAGGTAGTCTTAAGAATAATGTCGCACGAAGTTCAAATTGGGTCATTTCAAGTCGGTGCGGGGCATCGGCCGTTTTTGATTGCCGGGCCTTGTGTCATTGAGAGTGAACAGCTCGTGCTGGAGACGGCGGCCCGCATCGCTGAAGTTGCCAAGTCACTGGACATGCCGTATATATTCAAATCGTCCTTCGATAAAGCGAACCGGACCTCCATCACGTCATATCGTGGACCGGGGCTCGAAAAGGGCCTGGCGGTGCTGAAGAAGGTTAAGGATCAGTTAGGCCTTCCTGTCTTGACGGATGTCCATACGGAAGAACAGGCGATTGAGGCGGGGAAGGTTGTGGATGTACTCCAGATTCCCGCGTTCCTTTGCCGGCAGACCGACTTGCTCATTGCAGCAGCAAAGACCGGTAAAGTGGTGAATGTGAAGAAGGGCCAGTTCCTTTCTCCCCAGGAAATGGGTAACGCGGTGAAAAAAGTAGAGGAAGCTGGAAGCCACAGGATCATTCTGACCGAGCGAGGATCGTCGTTCGGTTACAATAATCTCGTCGTGGATATGAGATCATTCCCCGTGCTTCGGAGTTTCGGCTACCCGGTGGTTTTCGATGCCACACATAGTGTGCAATTACCGGGCGGCGGAGGAACAAAGTCCAGTGGCCAGCGTGAATTCGTCGAGCCCCTGGCCTGTGCGGCAGCCGGCGCCGGAGTGGATGGATTCTTTATGGAAGTCCATCCCAATCCTGATGAGGCCTTATCGGACGGACCCAATATGGTGCCGCTCCATCAACTACAATCTTTGTTAGAACGGGTCATGCGGATATGGGACGCATCGCAACCTCGAAAGTAGCCAAATCGAAGGGGAGTACCAGCCTCGACGTAGGCCGGCGGGTGCTGGACATAGAAGCGCGTGCCGTCCAGGCTCTCCTTCAACGTCTCGATGGTGGGTTTTCGGATGCCGTAGACCTGCTCTACCGCTGCAAAGGCAAAGTAGTTGTTTCAGGCATGGGCAAGTCAGGACTGATCGGGCAGAAGATCGCAGCCACCATGGCGAGTACCGGTACGCCGTCGTTTTTTCTCCATCCAGCCGAAGGACTCCACGGCGACCTTGGCATGTTGGCGCGCCGAGATGTGACTATCGCCATTTCAAATAGCGGGGAGACACAGGAAATCTTGCAGCTCCTGCCTTTCATGGAGCGCATGGGCATTCCAGTTGTGGCGATCGTCGGCCGTAAGGGCTCGACATTAGCAAAGAATAGCGCCGTTGTTTTGGATGTGTCCGTTGCTGAAGAGGCCTGCCCCATGGGACTTGCCCCGACGGCAAGTACGACTGTGGCGCTCGCAATGGGGGACGCCCTGGCCGTCGCTTTGCTCGAGAAGCGGGGGTTCAAGGAGCAGGATTTTGCGCAGTTCCACCCAGGTGGAACGCTTGGACGTCGGTTGTTGGTGAAAGTGCGCGACCTTATGCACAAGGGGCAGGAGATGCCTCAAGTAAATGAGACAGCGCTCGCCTCGGAGGCCATTCTCGAAATGTCGGCCAAAAAACTTGGCATGACTACGGTCGTTGATCGAGCTGGCGCGCTTCTGGGGATCATTACCGACGGCGACCTTCGGCGCTTTCTCCAAGAAGGTGGGGATTTCTCCAAGATCACCGCCGGGGCCCTGGCTTCGCGCCATCCTAAGGTGATCGGACCGGATGAGCTGGCAGCCAGGGCGGTCGAAATGATGGAGCGCTATGCCATCACGACGCTCGTTGTCGCGGACAGGGCCAAGGGAATTGTCGGGGTCGTGCACCTGCATGACTTGCTGAAACATGGAATCGTCTGAGATCAGCTTGCTGAAAAATGGAGTGGGGTAGCCTGGCCGTCCTCCTGCTCGCGGAACGCGCACGATCAGAA
>JACAFD010000298.1 GCA_013388555.1 Nitrospirota bacterium
GCCAAGTGCGTTTTCGTACCCCCGATATCTCCGGCCAAAATCATTCCACCCTCACGCACGTGTTTTCAGTCGATGTTCTGGAAGCTCGGAGGAAGCTGCTGTTCTGCCTCGGTCTCATGAGCGGTGAGTCTCGACTTTCATGGCCAGCCTTTCCTGTATTTTAGATATCGGATGGCAGAAACACAAACAGGCGATCTCGCCTAGCCTGGTCTGTCTGGTTTCTGTGGTCTATCTGGTCTGTTCGGTCTGTCTCATTTATTCAGTTGAACCAGAGAGACCAAATGAACAAGACAGGGCAGCGCGTCGTTTGACAGTCTGCCAGCCGGTCCCTATAATGCCCTGTTATTCGCAAGTCTATTACGCCAGGAGTGATGATATGTCTTTTACATTTCAGCAGCCATCGAACCTCAAGAAGAAACGCGAGCATGGATTTCGTAAGAGGATGAGCACGAAAAATGGCCGAAAGGTCTTAGCTCGTCGCCGTGCGAAGGGGCGGGCCCGCTTGGCTGTATAGGTCAAGCCACGCTGGCCAGGGCTTCACGAAGGAATCTTCCCCCTCCGTTACGTCCCCCAGACTCGGTAGTTCCCAACAGCATGATAACGATGTGTGGTCATGACCGAGTCCGGAAATCGGGCCTCGAAAGGGATGTGCCGTACAAGCCTTCCCGGAGGTGACAGGGATCTGTTCCTCAAGGGCAGCCGCGATATCGAGTATGCCAAAGAACATGGTCGTCGGATTTCGACTGCTTTGTTTAATATGGTGATTTGCCGGACAGACGGGGGGACCAGCCGGATAGGAATTGTGGTGGGGAAGCGATTTGGGGGGGCAGTCAGCCGAAATCGGGCGAAGCGATTGTTCCGGGAACTTACGCGGCAATTGCGCGGTCACCTGCTCACAGGATACAACCTTGTGGTCTTCCCCAAACGGGATTCGATCGTGCAACCTTTTGCTGTCTTGAAAGAGATGTGGCTAGCGTCGCTTCAGCGCCAGCGGCTGCTCCGTATCCAGAAAGACTAATCTGCGCTGGTGCTGTGATATAGCAGGGTCATCATTGTTCATGTTCGCATCTGGGTAGCGGCTTATTTATGGACAAACGCATTGTCGTCTTCATCGTTCTGTCATTAGGGATCATCCTGGGGTTTGACTTGTTCATGCGGCAGATGGGGTGGATGCCCGAACCACCCCCTGCTGAGAATGCCGCTTCCACGGACTCCTCTTCCCAGGGGCAAGAACCGACTCCCACCAACGAGAAAAGCCAGAGCGGCACCCCGGCAGGTTCGAGCGCTCCACCTCAATCCGGCCAAAAGTCCGGTGGCCCTTCATCGGCTCATTCTCCATCAATAATCGAACAGACGGTCACAGTTGAAACCGATCTGGTCCGTGTTGGACTTTCGAATCGGGGTGGGGTGATTCAAAGCTTGGAACTGAAGCGCTACCATACCGCTCCCCCTGAAGCGAAGCCGGTACAACTGGTCTATCATGGCGGCAAGTTCAAAGGACCACTCTCGATTACAGTCCCGAATGCCGACATCGACAAGACAATCCGAGAAGGCCTCTACAGCATTGAGAAAGACTTTACGAGTCTCGATGCCGCTCATCCCGTCGGGCATGTCACGATGCAGTTTCACGATCCAGTCACCCATCTCGGCGTGGAGAAACGGCTGACGTTTCATCACGGCAGTTATGTGGTGGATGTATCCGTTGCCATGGAGGGAGTGACTGAGTCCTATGAGGTCGGGTTGGGGACTAACTTCGGTATTGTGGAGTGGGGTGATGGGTTTATCGGTCAGATCGGATCGGCCTCGCGTGTCGACGATAAAATAGACAAAGAGACGCCGGAAAAAGAGCTGGAGCTCAAAGGGGCGATTCAGTGGGTCGCCTTGCAGGATAAGTATTTTCTTTCGGTCCTGATGCCGAAGCAAGGTGAGGCCGTTCTCGTCAAGACGGAAGCCCCGAAGGTTGTATCAGCAGGGGTACGGATGCCAGCATCAGGGGCAACTTCCTCGGTTGCACTTCAGTTGTATGCAGGCCCTAAGGAGTATGACACGCTCCGATCGTTGAACGTGGGTCTGGAGGACATGATAGATTTCGGATGGTTCATCTATGGTAGCTGGACTATTGTCAAATCGGTGGCGAAGCCGATCTTTTACGTGCTGCGGTTTATTCATGAGTATATCCCTAACTATGGGGTCAACATCATTCTGCTGACGGTGGGGATCAAACTGCTATTTGTGCCGTTGCAATACAAGAGTTACAAGTCGATGAAGATGATGAAGGCGATCCAACCCAAGATTGCCGCGCTCCAGGAAAAATTTAAAGGTGATCGTGACCGTTTGAACAAGGAGCTGATGAAACTGTACCGGGAGCAGAAGGTCAATCCGCTGGGCAGCATTCTCCCGATGCTCTTGCAGATGCCGGTGTTCGTGGCCCTGTTCAATGTCCTCTACATGTCGATTGATTTGCGCCAAGCTCCCTTCATGCTCTGGGTGACCGATTTGTCGCTGGAAGATCCCTTCTATGTGCTGCCGATAATCATGGGCGCGACAATGTTTATTCAACAGAAGATTACGCCCAACACGATGGATCCGACACAGGCAAAGATCATGTTAATCCTTCCGGTCGGTATGACATTTCTCTTCATAAATTTTCCTGCGGGCCTTGTCCTGTATTGGATGACGAACAATATTCTGACTATCACCCAACAGTTAGTGACGGATCGGTTTCTGGTGCATGACAAGGCACTTATCGCGGCAGGAGCCGAGCAGACCCGCAGCACGAACGTATAGAAGGCGTCATGCATGGAGGGCTCGACGACACGATCTGCGCTATTGCCACCCCTGTAGGCCAAGGCGGCATTGGTATCGTTCGTCTCAGTGGCCCTCAGTCGCTTGTGATCGCTTCACAAGTTGTTCGGCTCCGATCTGGTGATTCCCTCTCCTCAGTTTCCTCGCATACGCTCCATCTTGCTGATCTGGTGCTTCCTGCAGTGGGGAAGCAGGACGCAGTTCGTTCCATTCATACACGCCTGCCCGGATCGGGCCTGATTGATGAGGCGCTCGTGGTTTATATGAGGGCCCCGCGGTCGTTCACGGCAGAGGACGTAGTGGAAATTCAGTCCCACGGGGGATCGTTGGTGCTTGAGCTGGTATGCCGGGTATGTATTGAGTCCGGTGCACGGATGGCGGAGCCGGGGGAATTTACGAAACGGGCATTCCTCAATGGGCGATTGGATCTCTCCCAGGCAGAAGCGGTGCTCGATACGATCAGGGCCACATCATCCGCCGGATTGAATATCGCGCAACGCCAGCTACGGGGTGATCTCGCTCGTGAAATAGAGCAGGCCCGAACTTCTCTCCTGACGGTGTTGGCCCATGTAGAGGCCGGGATCGATTTCGTGGATGAAGATATTTCATTTCTTCAACGCGATGAATTGGTGCGCATCGTGAGGGAGGCCTGTACAGTGGTCCAACAGCTGGAGGCAACGGCACAGGATGGGCGAATCTTGCGGGAAGGAGCGCGCGTCGTCATCCTGGGACGTCCAAATGTCGGTAAGTCCAGTTTGTTGAACCGGCTTCTGAAGGAGGAGCGTGCGATTGTGACGGCCATTCCTGGGACGACCAGGGATGTGATTGAAGAATCCATCGATGTTGACGGGGTGATGATTCATTTGGTGGACACGGCGGGAATGAGAGATACGGACGACGTTGTTGAGCAGGAAGGAATTAAACGGGCGCGTGCCGCACAGGGCGAGGCAGACCTCTTGTTGGTGGTAGTAGATGGGACTGTCCCCCTCACGAGCGATGACCGTGAGCTCCTGATAGCGGTCAAGGATCGCAAGCACATCGTGCTGCTGAACAAGGCGGATCTGGCTGAAACTGTGGAGAGGGACGCCGCGCTTACAGACCGCCTCGTGTATGTCATTTCGGCCAAAACAGGTATGGGGATTGAGGTGGTGAAGTCGGCTCTTCGCGCTCAACTCGTGTCCGGGTGTTTTGAGGCAGGAGAAAGTGTCATGGTGACAACCGCAAGACATCGGGATGCGTTACACCGGGCCAGTGCATCCTTGGGCCAGGCTCTCGAGTCGGTGCGAGGCGGGATGGCCGGGGAACTTGTCTCGATCGATGTGCGGGCTGCAGCCGATGCGCTCGGGGAAATTACGTGCGCCATTACGACGGATGAGATTCTTGGCCGGATCTTTTCAGAGTTCTGCGTCGGTAAATAGGGACAGGTTGCCCATGGGACAGGTCGTCGACGTCATTGTAGTGGGCGGA
>JACAFD010000212.1 GCA_013388555.1 Nitrospirota bacterium
GGATAATGGCCTCCGGAACAAGGTTGTTGATCTTTGACCAACCGCTGGCCTGGCCATAGGTCCAGAGGCCGTATCCTGAAAAGGTGATCACGAGCTCATCTTGCCTGTCGTTATTGAAGTCTACAGCCATCATCAATGCTGGGTCGACGGTATTCAGTTTCTCCCATCCACCGGCCTGAGTCCAGGCCCACACACCAGAGGCAGCTACATAATCGCAAACGCTGCCGTTGTTCCACCGAATCATGGCTTCCGGCACCATGCTGTTGATCTGTGACCAACCCTTCGCCCCTCTATAAACATATAACCCATATCCTTCGAAGGGAGCGACAAGCTCCTCTGAGCCGTCTTTATCCAAATCCACCGCGAGCGTCTCATTCTGTCTGGCCGTGTTCCGCCACATCCATCCCATGACCCATTTTGACCAACTCCCATAGGGAGTCCCCAGCGTCGTGAGCGGATTGGCACCTGGGAGCATCGTCGCATCGCCGGTGCCGCTGCTGTTCGGCAGGGAGTAATAGATCCGCTCAAGAATGACGTTCGTCTTACTCGCCTTTGCGGAGATCAGTCCATGCTCGTCCTTGACCCACGCATAAATCGTATGGTTGCCGTCCTTATCACTGAGAACAAAATCATTAATGGTAAAAACCGCATTTTGCCGAGGGCCACCGGGGATAGACTGGAAGACCTGACCGGTTGGGTCGTTTTTTCCGTCCAGAATGAGATATTGGCTCACCAGGGTGTTATCACTTGCCGCGATCCTTACGGCGATCTTGCGGTTGCTCGTGTAAACGCTATAACTGCCGCTTTGGCCATTCACTTCGAGGCTTGACAAAACAGCCGGGGAATTCTCCGCTTGAGGTGCCTGGGGATTGGAAGCTTGAGTCCTCGCTTCATTGGAGTAGGCACTTTCGAGCCCTGCCCTGTTGTAGGCCGTTGCTACAAAATAGTACGTTCCATCGGGAAGCCCACGAATCGTGAATTCCGGCCTCGCCGCGATCGCGAGTCTGCTGATAGGAACAAGGATAGGCGAGGCACCGTCCCCGGAACCGGAACCGTTATAGGGACCGCCCGGTGCCGTCCCGTAGTAGACCTTGTAGCCTGCCAGGTCTCGTTCAGCGTTTGGATCCCAGGCCAGCGTCACGTCAAACGCGAGCGCTTCTCCCAAACCCGACAAAGACGCGAAAACGATAACAAACACAAAAAGAAGGAAAACGAATCCTCTTCGATAGATGCCATTTCCTGCTGCATTCATGAACACACCTGCAATGCTTCCATGATATTCAATCCCTTCATTCAACTATTCTCTTGAACGCGGATACCAATTGCGCCTTTCACTGGCAATCAGCCTAAGGGCCGGTTTTTGAGAGAAAAAGGTTGCACTCCTTCTGCGACCTTCCCCCTGCCTTCCTACTCTATTGGTACTACGACGAAAGGACTACTCCCAGAACGCACTCCCTGCGCTTGTGTCGTTCGCTCTGCTGTTCTGCTTATGGAATTGGTTCAGTTTCCCTCTCCCAGCCACGTCCTCATATCTTCCTGCGAAGGTATTTGGTGATCACGTCGAGACCTTCGACTTTAGGAGCACCCGCAACTGCCGTCTGAAACGGGCACCACGGATAGGGCAGTCCGCAAAGCCAATCCATAATGACCTTCAAGGTACTCGGAGGAAGGATCTGCATGAATTCTATGGTAATCGCAAGTTCCCTGGTTAAGAACGGCTCACCGGTCTGGAACTGCCAATCATAGCAACCGCATCCCACGCGGACGGCGCCGGTCTCTCTCTCTGACATTCCGACCATCCAGTTGCACGAGAAATTCCCTGCATGACCCCTGGGCGGGTCCGCCAAGCAAAAGGTCAAAACATTCTCGTAAGATTGCGCGAATCGGCGGACCAGGACCTCTGTGATTGAATCGATTCCTTTCGAGAGAGGTGGAAAGGAGATCGCCCCTGTCTTCACGATCATTTTGAGCGTGGCAGCCTCGGTGAAAGCGCGTCTCATCAGATAGGGCCGATTTTGATCCTTCGCTCGAAGATAGGCAAGAATGGATGCCGATGGAGAGTGCATGGGCTATCCTCGCAGGAGCTTGAGCGCTTCGATGATGGCCGGCAAGACCTGGCGCAACTCTCCGACAATCCCGTAGTCTGCGAAGTTGAAAATCTCCGCCTTCGAGTCCTTGTTGATGGCGATGACCAGTTTAGACCCGGTCATGCCGGCCGTGTGCTGCACAGCTCCGGATATTCCGCATGCGAGGTAAAGGTCAGGCCGGATGGTTTTTCCCGTTTGCCCTACCTGCGAATCGTGAGTGAGCCACCCCGCCTCCACCGCCATCCGCGTCGCCGCGACCTCCGCATCAAGAAGATCCGCAAGCTCCTCGATCATGGCGAAGGTTTCTGAGTCTGCGCCGCCCATTCCCACGCATATCACGCGTTCCGCCTCTTCAATGGCCACCCCCTCGCTCGCCGCTTCCGCACTCTCAAGGATCTTAACCTGGATATCCCGCTCTTCGTTTTGCACCTTGAGCGGCACCACTTCCCCGCTCCTGGTCTCGTCCTTCTCAGGCAAGGGCATGACGCCGGGTCTTACCGTGGCCATCTGCGGTCTGTGATTCGGACAGACAATTGTGGCTACCACGTTGCCACCAAACGCAGGTCGCGTTGAGACAAAAAGCCGGTTTTCTTGATCAATGTCCAGACCCGTGCAGTCAGCCGTGCACCCCGCGTTCAGACGAAAAGACAATCTCGGAGCCAGGTCCCTGCCAATGGGTGTGGCCCCAACAATGAGCACCTCCGGCTTTCTCTAGATCACTGCGCCTGCGACGACTTCCGCATAGAGTTCCGTCCGGTACTCCTTCAAAATCGGGTCCGCAGCCACCAGAATCCTTTCAGCCCCGTACGCAATGAGTTCTTGCGGCAGAGAACCCAGCGCATCCCCCAACACAATCGCCGTCAGATCCACGCCCAGCTTCACGGCCAGTTCCTTCCCCTTTCCCAAATCGTCTCAAATCAGGCGGACACTTTCGAATACATCTCGGTGTTCTCGGTCTGTTCTGGGGAATCAGGCGCCAGACTTCTCTCCGCCATTTCTATGGTGGTCGGTTGTTGGCGCGCATGTTTTCCCTCAAGCTCCAGCCGCAACTTTCGTTGGACACCGGGATGCGGCGTGACGACTTCGCCATTGGCTTGTCTGAGCGATTCCGACAATTCACTTTCGTGAACCGCCCGGGTCGATCTTCTTTTCCGCCCCGGGTAGCTGCCTTTGATGAAACTGATCGGTTGGTTGCAAACTCTACATTCCATCGTTTTTTTCCACGGGGAGGGAAAAGATACATTTATGGGGGAGAGACTCAACCGACGCTGACGTGTTCGCGTTCGCGGGCGAAGGAGGCAGCGACCGGTCTCGGCGCTGGCGCCTCTTCAGGCAGCGAGAGACAAACCACATCCACTCGCAGCCCATCGGTGAGCTTTTGCAGCAACACCTCCTGGCCGTTGTTGAAGCGGATCGCGTCGCGATACTGGAATGGTTCGGCGGAGAGCTGAACGAAGGTCACTTCCTCGCGCGAGCCGACGCCGTACTGCTTTTGCAGCCCCACGGGGATTCCGTTGAGATGCAAACGCGCGCCCGGCGGAATGCAGACGGCGGGCAACGCCTTCGTCATGTCTTCGGTGATCCATACCTTCTTACTGTCGAGCCAGCATTTGATCCTCGCCC
>JACAFD010000287.1 GCA_013388555.1 Nitrospirota bacterium
TTGCACTCCTTCGATTTCGTTCAGTTTCTGACTCAGGTCGCTTAACGAACCCCGATGCCCGCCGATGTTCACCAGATCTTCGCCACGTCCATGCAACAGGAATCGATCCGGCGCTTGCAGCGACACCAGATCGGGAAAGGGGATCGCTCCACGCAAGTACGGCGCCTGCAAAGAACACCCGGTTGATTCCTGATGCAGCGTGATCCCGTCCAATACGTGCCACGTGTCCTCAGCGATCGTCCGCCTTGTCGCCAGACTCCCGGCTTCCGTAAACCCGTACACCTCATAGACTCTGGTTTGAAATTGCGCCTCAGCTTGTGTTGCCAATGAGCTAGGAAGCGGCGCGGTTGCAGAAAGAATACACTCCACGTGAGGCAGCCGCGAGCGTGCGGTGACACAAGTCCGGATGTGTAAGGGCGTGGTGACAAGCATGCGAGGTGATGGGACTTCCCCCAACGCTAACCGCACATCTTCAGGGAATAGCGGCCGTCCCGCATGGAACGCCATCCCGTGTTGAATGGGGAGCATAATGGAAGCTTCGAGTCCATACATGTGCTGGTGAGGAACTGTCGCCACTATGGTCATATGATCGGAAATCTTGAGCCCCAGCCTGGTTCCCGTGCTCCGAGCAACTGCGACTAGGGAGCCCCAGGTTTTGATATGGGGATGAGGGCGCCCCGTGCTGCCTGACGTAAAGGCCACGATGGCCGGGTGGTCAATGGGGATTTGGGGAACCTTCGCCCTCTCGGCAGGACTCCCTGTCCCCTTTGGAATTTGAAAGGAAGGAAGTTGTCCGATTTGTTCCATGCCATCTACTAGGCAATAGCTGGCGCCATAGTCGCGCGCTATCTGGGCCAAGGCGCCCGGCGCGCGACTGGGAAGAAGCAGTGTCGTCTGACCTCGAACCAATGCAGCGGCAAACCCGACCAGAAACCAATAGCGGTCATCAGCCAGGTTAATGACCGTGGGTCTTTCAGGAAGCAGGTCCGCGAGGGCCCCCACATCTGAAAGAAAGTGGCCATAGGTCATCGAGTGGCCGTTCTTCCAAGCCAACACTCTGTCAGCGTGGTAGGGGTTGAGCAACGCGGCGGTGTTCATAGTGCCACCTGCTGCTATTTCGTGCGATGTTTCTCGATCGACTGACAGAGTGAACGGAGTGAGGCGAAGGTAGCGACCGTGTCCGGGTTATCTGAACGTATCTGATAGCCGTAGGAGTGAGAAATCGCAAGAGACAGTTCGAGCGCGTCAATAGAATCAAGGCCCAGGCCGTCACCGAAGAGCGGTTCTTCCGGCTGAATCTGTGCAGGGTCAACTTTTAACGCGAGCGTCTGCACAATGAGTTTTGCCACTTCTGCTTCCAGCGGCGATACATCGGACACAGGCCGGTTCCTCCCCTTTTGACCGGGTCCGCTTGCACCCTCGGGCCAAGTTTCTTCTACCAACTACTTCTGCATAGTGTCAAGGAATGGGCACTGAACCCCTGCAAAGGGACAGCCATGGCTCGAGCCGCGCCTATTACCTGACATCGATGCGGGTGATTCCGGTCTACAAGGTTGGGAAAACTTGCAAGTCAAGCAGGGACAGGCCCTCAGATGGTTCGTACAAACACCGGCACGGACCAGGGGCACGCAGTTCATATGCGAGCCTTGACACCCTGATCTGCTCACTGTTAGAAAGGTGCGCTCTAGAATGATGCACGTAACGCAACTATTCAGAAACCAGCGTGCCGAGGTAGCTCAGTTGGTAGAGCACAGCCCTGAAAAGGCTGGTGTCGACAGTTCAATTCTGTCCCTCGGCACCATTTTTCCACTACTTACGCGATTTTGGATTAGTTCTAGGTAGGATGGTGGCACCTGGAAGTTTTTTCCCTGTTTTTTGACCCCGATTCCCTCGCGTAATTTCTGCTCGGTCAAGACAGCGAGCCGATGCACCCCTGCCCGTTCAATCGTGTCGAGCCACCGATGCTTGACGGAGTTCGCATCCTTCCACCGTCCAAAAAACGGACCTCCGGAAGTACCCTGCTACGGTCTGCTTAGAATATAGCGTTCGCCCGTCCCAATTCCCGGCCTGTTCGCACGCATGAAGGATTCATCGACCCGCGATTGCTTTGCAATGAAGGTAGGAATTTCTTGCATATGTTTTGGCTTATTTTTGTGCGATAAGTTGGGATATAATGCCGGAATGAAGAAGTTTAATCCCGAGCGATTCGTCGCCCAGGTCGGCAAAGGCAAAACCACGCTGACCTGCCCGAAGAAACAGATTATGTTTTCGCAAGGGGACGCAGCCGACGCGGTGTTCTATATTCTAACGGGCAAGGTCAGGCTTTCCGTGACATCATCCCAGGGCCACGAAGCGATCGTGGCGATATTGGAGCCGGGTGCGTTTTTCGGTGAAGGGTGTCTGGCCGGGCAGCTCGTGTGTATGGCCACGGCAGCCGCTACAGAGAAATCTACGATCGTCCGTATTGATAAACGGGCGATGATCGACGCACTCCACAGCGAGCCCGCTTTCTCCGAGCAGTTCCTCGCCTATCTCCTGGCTCGCAACATTCGCATCCAAGAGGACTTGGTGGATCAACTCTTTAACTCCAGCGAGAAGCGGCTGGCGCGGGTACTGCTCTTAATGGCCCATTTCGGAAAAGAAGGTAAGTCGGACGCGATCATTCCGAAGATCAGTCAAGAACTGCTGGCCGAGATGATCGGCACCACTCGATCACGAGTCAGTTTCTTCATGAATAAGTTCAGGAAGCTGGGCTTCTTGAACTACAATGGTGGCATACACGTGCACAGCTCCCTCCTCAATATCGTCCTCCACGATTAGCGTCGCTTCCTGCTGCTGGTCATGGCTCGGAGCCAAGTCAATCTTCCGCATTATCAATTCCAGCCATTTGAGCAAGTTTGACCAGACGCCTGCGGGTCTTCGAGCTATAGTGCTTAGCAGCAAGGCGTACTATGGAGCGAGAGATGGCTAAAGACCCATGCAAGCAAGCAGACCACACACAGATCGTCGCGAAACTTCTAAAAGCGGCAGGTGCGCCACGCCAATCGGCTTCGGTAAAAGCCGCCTTCGAAAGGAAGAATACTGCCTGTGTCACCCCGAAAACGCTTGGGGGGAACAAAGGCGGTAAAACCAGAGCCGCGAAAGCCAGAGTATCTAGATAAGGTCGTCTCCATCCTCGACTCCACGTTGCACGGATTGGGACCATGTTTCCGTCGGGCTATTTATGCGCTGGAAAGGCCAACGAGAAAGCGGCAATGTTGAAGATCGCCGAGGGATGGGACCGGCCAGAATCGGAGGAGGGCTGGGACTGGGCGGCCTCATTCTGGTGCTCGCCGTCAGTTATTTCACAGGCATCAATCCCTTGACCCTTATCAACATGCTCAATGGCGTCCAGGAGGGAACTGATCCATCGGCACCCACCGAGCCCGCACCGATCGGATCACCCGACGACCAGTTGGGAAAATTTGCCGCGGTTGTCCTCGCCGATACGGAAACCACCTGGAAGCAACTCCTTGGCCCTCGGTATGAAGATCCTCGACTCGTACTCTTCACAGGCGCAGTCCAGTCTGCCTGCGGCACCACTTCCTCAGCCGTCGGTCCCTTCTATTGCCCTAACGATCACAAAGTCTACCTCGACCTGTCCTTCTTCAAAGTGATGGTCCAACGGTTGGGCGCGCCCGGTGAATTTGCACAAGCCTACGTGATCGCCCATGAGGTGGGTCATCACGTGCAAAATCTGATGGGCATCGCGGAGAAGGTCGCACGCCTTCAGCGCCAGGCCTCTCAACGAGAGGGGAATGCCTTAACCGTGCGACTGGAACTTCAGGCTGACTGTTTCGCCGGCGTCTGGGGTCACCATGCCAAGCGAGATCGAAACCTGATCGAGCCGGGCGATTTCGAGGAAGGCTTGAAAGCTGCTGCCGCCATCGGAGACGACCGGCTCCAACAGATGGGGCAAGGCTATGTCCAGCCGGAGAGCTGGACGCACGGCTCTTCTGAACAACGCATGACCTGGCTCAGAAAAGGCCTGGAGACCGGCGACCCGAAGGCCTGCGACACCTTCGCAAGCAACCAGCACTAGGCGAGAGCCGTGGGTCCGACTGTTTCGTCGAGTTCGCTTCCGGATTTGTCCCTGCTTTTTGACCCCGATTTCCGTAATTTCTGCTCGGTCAAGACAGCGAGCCGGGTCACCGCATCCCGTAGCCGCGAATCCCAATCATCGTCCACGTCAGTTACACAAAAAGTACATTTCCGGTGACATCTGTCATGCCACCCTGGGGTTAACGGGCAACATGAAGGAGGCATGAGGGGCGGGTAAGCCTTCAGATCCGCCGCCGGGAATTTCCGGTGGGATTACTGTACCAGGGCTGAAGCAAATGAATACTAGGGATCCGGATAGTGTTGTGAGGCCGAAGATGGTGTTAGCTTGCCAACAAGCGTTGAGGGGCGGTCATGATTGGTAGCTTTTCGTATCAGGTGTGTTATGGCTTGGCGAGAGCGTTTCTTCGACCCCCGCTTAACAGATTTGGCTTTCGTTCGCCTACCATTACCCGCTATGACTCCTTAGAGTTATATGTAGAGGAGCGGGTTGCAGCATCAGCCGAGTTGCACGGGTTGTTTTCCCCCTTCGTGTCCTTCAAGAATAAGACCGTCGTCGACTTGGGTTGTAATACGGGCTATCTCCTCGACAGTTTTCTGTCGCGGGAATCGTTCACAGCCATTGGCGTTGATATCAGTGAGGAACTGCTACGGCGTGGCCGAGAACGCTATGGTGATCGCATCACCTTCATTCAAAACACGCCGACGAGGATTCCAGTTGAATCAAATTCCGCAGATGTTGTGTATTCAGTGGACACCGTCGAACATCTGAGTCGTCCACGCGAAACACTCCTGGAGATTTATCGAATACTCAAGCCCGGTGGAATCGCATTGTTGCACTTCGGGCCTTTTCGGAATCCTTACGGCAGCCATCTCGAAGACATTCTTCCGTTTCCCTGGCCACATGTCTTCTTTTCCCAGAAAACACTGTTGAACGTCGCTGCACGCTTGTATGAGTCACCGGATTACCCAGTGGCCTGCTACTCGCGTGATGAGAAAACCGGCCAAAAGAAGCCTAATCCCTATCTTGACCATGCGGCTCGAGACATTTTCTTAAATCACATCACAATCCGTAAATTCAATCGGCTGATCGGCGAGCTACCCTTCCAGGTCATACAGCAGCAACGGATCGGCTTCGGCGGCCGAACGTTTCGAGTCGGGCGCGCAGTCCGCCAACTGGCACAGGTGCCGTATCTGGACGAATACTTCTGCAATGCATTGTACACGGTGCTTGGGAAGGGTGTGCCTGATCGAGATCAATGATCTCGGCTACCGGAAGAGATCTCAAAAGATGTAGGAATGTGTCTGCGAGTTACCTTCCGTCACAGCTCAAGGAATCGACAAACCTGCTAACCAATGCCACCGCTCGTAAACTTCATCCATAAATAAACATTCCCGATTTGGTCAATTGTGACCACTTTTCGATCGGCGGAACATGCTAACTTCCGCAAATCAAAAACTGCCCTTCTACCGTGCCGCACACCGCGGGTACAA
>JACAFD010000299.1 GCA_013388555.1 Nitrospirota bacterium
ACATGGACCCGCGCTTGGGCCGTTGGTCGCTCATTGAGATTGAGGCTTCCAATCCCGCGCCCGCTTTTTGGCCTCGATAATCTGGGAGGAGGTCATGTGGTCCGCGATCTCATCTCGATTCTCTGCTGCGAGGTCCCGCCACTCGTCGTCGGCAGGGCGAGCGGCTGCGAGGTGGTACCACATGTAGGCCAGCACATCATCCTGGGTCACGCCGTGCCCGAATTCATACAACCCGCCAAGGTTGTTCTGCGCACCCGCGTGTCCCTGGGCAGCAGCCTTCTCATACCACTGACGCGCCATGGCAAAATCCTGCGGAACACCTTTCCTGAAGTCATAGCACAGCCCGAGGTAGTACTGAGCGCCTGCATGGCCCTGCTCGGCCAGCGGTCGCCATTCACGCAAGGCAGTCGCATAGTCTGCGCGTCTATAGGCGTTTAGACCAGCCTCATAATCCGCCCAGGTGGGGACAGCGAGGGCGATGATCACGAGCAGAAGCGCGAGAGCGAATCGGACGCTGCCGTGGCGTTGCAAGGGACCAGCGTTGTATGTGACAGCGCATAGCACAGGGAAGCGACGGGAGGGACGAAGCGTGAAGGGCATGGGAGCCTCGCAGTGAGGCGTATTGTAGGAAGGATGTGAATGAAGGTGCAAGGGCCTCAGATATGACTCATGTTGCCGATACTCCCGCGATTGGGTAAGTTATGCGCGAAAATAATGAATGCCTGAAGGAACAAATTCCAGGAGCTAACCACTAGAGGGTTTGTCCAGTGCATCGGACCAGAATACGCAGAGGAAATCTTTGGCGAACGAACGCAAGAAAGTAACCATCAACGTAGACCTGGATGATATTCAGGAAATCGCTCTCAAGGGTGTGCGACGTGCGGCTGTCTTCATGGGCCTGGGCTTAAACGCCGCATTTAACAAAGACTTCAAGGATTACCGACTTTCACAGATAACGAAAGTTGATCTTGTCCCTCCCGATGCTAACGACGCGCAGATAGAAAATTTCAAGAAAGAATTTTCGTATTGGATCATTGGGAATGGTCTTCGAGAACTAATAGAAAACTTCCACGTATTCCTCGATAGATTGCATGACGGCTGCTTGCTGTTCAAAGTGACGAAGGTTGGTGGCTCGTCGCCGCAAGAAGTACAGGCAGCAGGGGAGAAGTTCTATTATGTCGGTCTATCAGCCAAACTACGCTCAAGGATCAGTTCCAAGTCGAATCCAAGAACCTCGATTATCTTCTTTCGATCAACAAGGCTAGGAATTGCCTAACTCATCGACGCGGAATTGTTGGTAAACCAGATGTTGGAGAAGATGGGAAACTTCACTTGAAGTGGAGAGGATTGGAGGGCTTCGTGAAGACTCCCTCTGGAGAGGAAATCACGCTCTTACCAGGTGGCCTTACTGAACCGTTGAAGCTGAAAGACGGCGGGAACGCTATGTTGCGATTTCCTGAACGGACCAAGACTTTTTCTCTTGGTGAACAGCTAATCTTGACGCCTTCTGACTTAACTGAATTCTGTCAGATCGTTGCCCAAGAGACAGACGTTATCAGCAAAGGCGGACTCGCGTATGCCAGGAAGTTGGGAATTCCCAATCAGAAGGAAGCTCCCATGTCTTAGCCGCGTAGCAGGTTGGGAGAACCGAAGGGATGGTACAGGTCGTCGCGCGTATGTGCTGTAAACAATCGGGCTGAGGGGAATGCATCGTTGACGGTGGAGGCATTTGTGGCGATGTTACGGGGCTAGTCTTCTGAGTTTCCAAGGAACCAGATAAACCCCGCCACAAGTGCCGACCCTGCTCCCGAACGCCATCGGGAGATTCAAGGCCCTGCTGACCGACCTCGCTAATGTGACACAGCGTCAAGTGGATATGGGACGGGCACAGCTACGGATGTTGCTCGGGAAAGAGATCGTACTCTACCCCTGCGCCGATGGCGAGGGGCGGTATCTGACGGCGGAAGTGACGGGGGACTATGAGGGGGTTACTGCGGCTGGCCACTGGCAAAAATAATGGTGGTGGAGGGCACCCGATACCGGCTTTATTTTGCCCCACGATTCGGGTGCCATTGCGGCCTGCGCAGTCAGGAGCCAAGGCATCCATTTGAATTTGGGCTAATTGATTTTCGAAGCACTTGGCCTCAACCACTGAGGTAGGGTGTTCTATAAAATCCCGTCTCGACGAGCCCCAATCAAAACTGTCTTCGTGATCTCTCTAACGATTTTGACACTTAGGTCACTAAATCCATCTCCCCCCCTACGTATCAAAGCTATCTCATCTCCCCAAAATGGATATACCACTGGAACTAGCACCCCGGTCAGAGGTCCCGACATGGACTTCTTCGCAATGATGTACGGGTATTCTTTGACTGTTTTGAAATCAAGGAGGAAAGTATAGCTCAGAACATATTCATGCGTGGTGTAGAAAGGAATCAGACCCATGGTCAATACATTGAGCCAATGAATGTAGAGCGTGACATCAGCGACGGGCTGCTCATTCAAAGTGACAATACATACCAACCCCTCAGACGGAATATGTTCCGTAAACACAGCTGATCTTCCAAATGGTATATCGTCATTGAGGGATGCCGACACACCCTCCGCCAGATCAGTGCCAGTAGGACCGTGACAGTCTTCGTAGAAAAGTGTGGTAATTTTACATCTATAAATTTTGTGGTATTCCGGAATGACGAAGTATACTGGCCCGTCATACTTCGACGTCAGATTGGTTCTTCCTTTCTTCGGCTCCTGAGCCGTTATTTGGTAGTTTGCAATCATACAGGCATTCATCAATGCCATCAGCGCGGCAAGCGCGATCAGGTGTAGTGCAAAAGAATAACGCTTCATGGCCTTTTCACTTGTCGGCACCCACAACCTGCTTTATTTTGCCCGACGATTCGGGTGCCGCTACGAGCGACGAAGGGAGCTGGAGGCGTCGGTCGCAAACGCGCTTTTAGAGATCATGCTTGACGGTCTTGAAATATGCTTCCTCTAGCGGCTTAAGCCGCTCGTCGGTCAATCCATACTTCTCGCGTAGTGGCTTTGCAACCTCGGTGAGTCTTTCATCCGCGGTCTCGAAAAGTTTGCCTGCCTGCTGAAGTTCATCGATCATCTGATCGCGCCCCTTACGCGACATGAACATCTCCGCCCTTTCGCGAAAATAGTAGTGCGAGAGGAAATTCCGCTTCTCTAGAGCCCTCGCAAGAAGCGCCTCCAAGTCCGATGGAACAGGGCTTGCCGCCCGCAACGCGCGGATTAAGCGTCCGAGCGTTTGTTGAAACTGCTGATCCATAAAGACATCAAACTCAGCCTCCCACTGTTCGCGTGGGACAGGCTTGCCAGCTCGGCGCGGCAGCAGTTCAGCGGCGATGAGGGCGTTCGCGAGCCCGTGCTCCAAAACCTGCGCTAAATAGAGAGCGAGGCCGAATTGTGCGTAGACAGACTTCACATGATCGTCACGCTCGTCCTCTCGGCCAGCCATGATCTCCTACCTTGTAGTCAGCGGAAATATAGACGAATCAAGCAGGGCATGAGCGCTTCGCCGGGGGCGTATTGTAGGAAGCGGGCGAATAAATCGCAAGGCTGGAGGCAACCTGACTATAGTTGGGAGGTCGTTGCCAACTAGGACGGCTCCAAAGCGAGAAGCAACGCGGGAAGGTCCCTATAGGACTTGGCTTTAATAAAAAATCCGACCGTCTCTCGAAAGTAAGGATTATGTCGAGACCCTTGAATCATAAACTCGTGGGTGCGTTTGTCTACTACGATGGCATCGACATAGGGAGCAAGACAAGCCAAATAATCATCTCCTAGATCACTTCCGCTTGCTCGGGGAGCCGTTTTTCTTGCCTTACGAATTGCCTCCTGAATAATCTCTGAAGGTATCTTTGCCCCTCGAAGTTTAGGCCAAATCTGATCTAGATTTAACCCAAGTTGTGGGAGAGATAAAGGTGCCAGGAACCATTTTCGCGGCGCGTGGGGAGAAAGAAACGGTGACGGGAACCGTTTGCTGGCCTGTAGAAGGGATACAGCGCCCACCCTGGTTGGTTGTTAGAGGCGTGACTTGCTCAACCGCCTTAACTTTTTGAAGTTACTGGAAATGAGGGGTTACCAGAACCGCTTTTTCGCGAAGGCGTGGCCAGAACCAGACTTGAGATACCGCTCAAACTCGATCGCGCGCTGGTCATCATGGAAGCAGAGGTGCAGCACGACCTTCCAAGGACGAAACTTGGACGTGTGAGGCGACCCGCCGGCATTATGGGTTCGAAGCCGCTCATCCAGGTTGGCGGTAATGCCTATGTAGCGTTGATCTAGGACAGTGAGACTTTGGATGAGATAGACGTACTTCATGAAGCCGTCCCCCCTTCGCCAAGGCTTCGGGGGGCAGCCTTCGTAAAGCTGGCTTGCCAGCCGAAGCTTTAGCGAAGGCTGGTGGAGGGCAGGGGAGTTGAACCCCCGACCCCTACGTTGCGAACGTAGTGCTCTCCCAACTGAGCTAGCCCCCCACTCGAC
>JACAFD010000288.1 GCA_013388555.1 Nitrospirota bacterium
CCGCTCGTTGTAGCCCAGCTTCGTGGTCCGCTGTTTCTTTGTTGACCCCTTCTCCCTCACCCTTCACCCCTCACGTCTTCTAGACTTGTTTCATCCATTCCACTTGGCCAATTTTTTCTAATTGAATGTAGAGGGTTACCCAGGGACAAGTCATTTCAGGATATACCTCACAAAAGCCCCCTTTTCGCACGCCTCCGCAAGGGCCATGGCTCATGAATTTCGGGCACTCGGCTTTGAGCGAGTTGTCGGGTATCGGGGGGCGCTTATGGACCCCACCGGTCTGTTGAGCGCTTTCGTCTTCCCCTGGGATGATCACATGTGTCGGCATAGGGCTTAGTCTAGACAGGTTTTACAGAATCGGCAATGCTCTTTTCATTCCCGTGGAGCCGGACGCACATTCGGCAGGTGTAAAAAAACATTTCGAACGCAAATTGTTAGGGCCAATGGCCTACGGGCTCGAAGTATGCTGGGCCTTCTTTCTGACAGGGTGGGCCTTATGAGAAGTTGTGTTGAATATCAGGAAGTTATAGTATGTCATGGGTAGCGTGTGAATTGGAGGCCTGTTGACGTTTCTCATTGACAGTCTTTTTTGGCCTTTGCTACCATGTGGCTCGCGTGAATGTCTATGAAAGCGGGTCAGCTCCAATCATTCACCCTCGAATTCCTGCTGGTTTACGCGTATTAACTGTGTCTGAACAGATAGGCAATAGAATTCCGTTAAAACGGTAGAGGGAGGTGTTCCAATGAGTCTTGACTATGTAAAATTTTCCGGCGGATTTGAGAAGTTCATGCCCAAAGAATATCGGGACATGGTCGAGCATGGCCCGTTCGGAAAGAAAATTTCGGTCTCCCAAATGGGGAGCTTCAAGGAAATTCTCGAAGAACATCCCATGTGTGCCGGTTGCGCGATGACTCTGTTCATCCGGCTGGCGATTATTGCGTTCCCCAACCCGGAAGACACCATCACTGTTGGAACGGCAGGCTGTGGACGGTTAGCGATTTCACAGGCTGCGATCCCGTTCGTGTACGGGAACTACGGGGATCAGAATGGTGTTGCGAGTGGATTGTCCCGCGGGCTTCGGCTGCGGTTCGGTGACAAGCCGAAGGACGTCGTCGTCATGGCGGGAGACGGTGGAACGGCGGATATCGGGTTCCAGCAAGTCCTCCACTCCTGGTTCCGGAAGGAACGGTTCACCACGATCATGCTGGACAATGAAGTATACGGCAACACCGGTGGGCAGGAGAGCGGGATGACCAACCGCGGTGCGGTTCTCAAGATGGCCCCGCTGGGGAAGAAGTTCGAGAAGATGGACATGCTGCAAATGGCGAGAGTGGCTGGATGTGCCTATGTGGCATCGGTGGTTCCAAACAATCCGCGCCGCGTCGAGAGCGTCATCAAGAAGGCTGTGTTGATTGCCCGAGAAGTGGGTTCCACCTATATTCAGGCCTACACCTCCTGCAACATTGAGTACGCGATTCCCACCGACAAGGTGATGGAAGATGCGAAGACTGTTGAGAACGACCGGTACCAGTTCACAGAATACGTGAGCGATGAGGCTAAGCAGTATCTGACTGAGCGGTATGGCTATAAGGACTATCTTCCGAAGCCGGCTGCTTCTGCCGCAATTCCAAACAAGGCGTAAGCGACCAGGAGGGAGGCTCGGACATGGCAAAGCGCTTTAATATTCGAATGGCAGGGGTTGGCGGTCAGGGTGTCGTGACGGGGTCGCACATTCTCAGCACCGCAGTGATCCATGCAGGTGGTGAAAGCACAATCGTCCCGTTTTATGGCTCGGAAAAGCGGATGGCGCCGGTCGAGAGCTATGTCCGTGTATCGGATGAGCCGATTTATGAAATTGGGGAAATCACGTTTCCCCATATCATTATTATTTTCCATCCACAAGTGATTACCCACGGCAAGTCGTATACGATGCCGTTCTACTTCGGATTGAAGGAAAATGGAATTGCGCTGATCAATAACGATGGGCCGATGTCGCTTCACAGAGATCAGGCGCGCGAGCTGGAAGAGCGCCATGCAAAACTCTATTATTTCCCCGCCACTAAACTGTCCCTCCAAGTTGCCGGGATGGACCTCGCGACAAACATGGCCTTGATGGGCTGCATTGGAGCCATCACGGGGCTGACGTCCGTTGAGGCTCTGGAGGAGTCGGTGAAGGAGCGATTCCTCGGAAAAGGATTCGTCGTATCCGGCGGAACTGCGGCGTTGGACAGTGTCGTCGAGCGGAAATTCAAGAAGAAGCAGGAGTTGATCGATAAAAATGTGGCAGTGATTCAGGCCGGCTGGAATTACGCAGTCGATCATGGATGGGCTGCGGAATCGGTCAAACGATCAGAAGTCCGTGTGCCCGTGAGTGCCTAACCGGGATTTAGTACGAAGGAGTCACAATGTATTTGGTCGCCAATATCAGTGTAGAGATCTGCGCCGCAAAGAGCTGCAAGCTCTGTACGCAATATTGCCCTGAAGCGAACACGATTCAGTACAGCGAAGACATGGGGAAGGATCAGGGCTTTAAGTACGGCTCCGCATATGTGGCGGTGGATCGGTGCAAGGGCTGCGCACTCTGTGTGTGGGTCTGCGACACAATGGCGAAAAACAATGCCATCAAGATGACCATGATTGATCAATTGCCGCTGGCTGCCGTGACCGACAATATCCGGTATGAAGAGAAAAGCACGGTTGCAGTCTTGTCCAATCCAATGATTGTGATAGGCAATTAAGGGGGGAGACGCGAGTGGCCACGACGCAAGATACAAGAGAACGGATCATTGTTCCAGGTCCTGCCGGATTCCATCCACCGTCGGCAGCCCAGTTGGGGGTCTCTCTCCCTGACCCGGGAGAAGGGCTCTATTATGGGTTGCTCGAGCCCAATGAAGACAAGGTCATTGAAGAGATGGCCAGAAAAATGCTGACCAGCCCCAACGCGACGATTTTCCCAGGGCCGTTAGTCCTCTGGGCGTGGAATGAGCATGCAATTGAAAAGGCCAAGGCAGTACTGGAGATCGCAGCCCAGATTCCGAATGTCCTGATCATCCCCATGCCAGACTACCGTCCGAAGTATCCGAAAATCGACCCGGAAGAGGTCATTAATCCGAACCATCCGAACCTCACGATTTGGGGGAACAAGATTGAAGCCTGTATCTTTGTCGGGGTGCATTGCCACTATGCCAATTTAACCTTGAAGATGATTCGTGCAGGGACAAACTGTCTGACGATGGCGATTTGCGCGGAGCAGGGGCATGAAGATGCGATGCTGACGATTCGAGATTCTGACGTGCTTAAGTTGAAAAAGACTGCGCAAGTCTTCAAGCGGGTGCGTGAAGAAATGGGCATTAAATTGCCCGATAACGGAGAGAACGTGCGATTTACCGGCACGCAATCAAGGGTTCACGGAGGGAAAACTCACACCAGCCCCCTCAGCTTTGCGCCGGTGACAGTCGGCGCCGCCAGCGCGGCGGCCTTTGGCCATTCCGCTGACCAGATGAAGCGCGAAGGTTAAGTAAGATCGAACAGCCTGGGCAATATAGCCAAGAGGTGTCATCATGAGTGAAGCACTCGAAGCAGAACAAAAGACGAATCCCCAGGGCGATCCCATCACGAGTGTCGCCGCGCCCAAACCGGAATTGAGCGCAACAAGGAAAGACCCCCATGCCGAAGCGAAACGGCAAAAGGTGGTCACGCCGGAGTACATGTTTCTCGAAGCGCCGCGCACGAAAGAGTTCATCACGGGCAGCGAAGCGGCAAAAGAGGCTGTTCGGCGCTCCAGCGTGGACTTGGCCATTGCCTATCCGATTACGCCGCAGAGCGAAACCATGCAGCTGATCGGCGTGCTGTACGGCGAAGGGTATGTAAAAGAGTACTACCGCGGTGAAGAAGAAGTCGGTGTGATGGCGGCGATCGCCGGTGGGTCGCGGTCAGGCGTACGGTGTTTCACGGCAACGGCAGGCCCTGGAACCTTGCGAGGGATGGAAGGGATTGCCTCATGGCCAGGCCATCGTTTACCTGCTGTAGCCATGTTTACCTGCCGGGTGGTGAATGCCCCCTTGGCTATCCAGCCGGATAATATCGAAGTTGCGTATTTATTGAACTGCGGCATGATCGTGTTTCACGCCGAAAACCAGCAGGACATGTATGATTTCATCATGGCTGGGTTTACGATCAGCGAGAAGAACGATGTGACGCTGCCTGTCGGTGTCTGCTGCGACGGGTTCTTTGTGACCCATGCCCGTGGGTATGTCCGGATGCAGGATCGCGGCATAAGACTTCCTCCGCGTGAAGCTTGGCGCGGAGCGGTTCCAGTGCTTGATGCGGAGAATCCTCCTGCCCGTTTGTCACGCGATGCTCCGGTGCAGAAGTCGAACTTCATGGCCTACAATATCCACGCCGTCTGGCAGCAGGAAGTCTGGGCTGCCGTGGAGCGGTCTCGCAAATACATCAATCGATATATGGGTGGCCTGCTGACAGCTGAGAACGTAGACGGTGCCGAAGCAGTCATTATTGCCTCGGGCAGTGCCGCAGCCCAGTCACGGGAGGCCGTTCGCATCTGCGCAGAGAAGGGTATCAAGATCGGTTTGATTAAGGTCCGGTCGCTTCGTCCATTTCCGACCCAGGAGTTGCGGCAGCTTCTCGGCAAGACGAAGCTTATTGTCGTCCCAGAGTTCAACTATGTCGGTTGGCTGGCCAAAGAAGTGGCTACCGCGATCTATGGGTACTCTCACGCCAAGATTATCGGCGGGCCGAGGGTATACGGTGGTCAGTCGATGCCGGTTGAGTTGATTGTGGATGAAGTCGAGTCCGGTCTGACGGGGAAGAAGTCGACCAATGTCGCGATGTCCTCGATCATGGGCGGAGCCGTCAGTCAGGATGACGTGGCGCATTTCATGCGCAGCATCTAAAACGGCAGGATTTGATGAAAAACAAGAGCCCGATCCCTTATGGGATCGGGCTCTTTGTTTTTGGTTTATTTCGTTTGCTTGGTCTATTTGGTTGAACAAAATAAACTAAATGAACCAAACAAACCGATTAACCGTTTCTCTACCCCTGAATTTCGTCCTGCACCATGTCCTCGCTCTCCGGCATGCCATAGGCTACATACTTGGCGTAGGAGAGATAGATCATCGCACTGTCCCTCATCGCCTTGGAACCTTGGGACAAGCGGAACACTTTATCAGCGTCAGGGGATGGGGCTGCCCCCATCGTTTCCACATGGCTTTGAAGCAGTTGGGTGAATCGTTCCATTGAGCGCTCTACATCTTTGTAGGCTAACAGAATTGCGTCTGTCATGGTTGTCCTCCTAATCTGTGTCAGCTTACACTATGCCTATGCAACCCTTCAACGAGAAGAAACTGTCCAGTCTGTCATCGCAGGTTCTCAGGGCCCTGGAAAAGATCTCGCCAGAGCGGGGCCTTCATGGTAGCGATTTGGCGCAAGCGGTCGTGAACCTTTCGCGACTTTTTACGACAGCACGAGCCACGTTGCCCCTCCACTATCTGGATGACCCGGCCCACGCTTCTGCCTATCTCTCGTACTTTCTCCCTGTGAACCTATCCAAAGTCCAAGCCCTGTTGGACGAGCTGCCATGGGATAGAGGCGTGGGGGCGTCGGATCGCCCAATGGCTGTCCTTGATCTTGGCTGTGGCCCGGGGACCGGGGCCTTGGCCCTGCTGGATTGGCTGTGGCTTCATGGTCCGGAGCAGGCAAAATCCCTGTCGGTCCTGGCCTCAGATGTGTCTCAGGCACCGCTAGGCGACGCGATGCGGCTATGGGAGGCCTATTGCCGGGATGTGGGAATCGCAACATCAAGACTTCGCTGTGTCGAAGGCAATCTGGAGCATCCGCTCAAAGGCGATCTTGGCAAGCAGATTGTACGGGGAGGGCCGTATGATCTCATTATCATCGCAAATGCTTTGAACGAATTGTTTTCTACAGCGGCAGATCCTCCGGTAGAGCGAGCTGCGGTGGTCGGCCAACTCCTGCCGTTTCTCGCGCCGCATGGCACCATCATGATCATCGAGCCGGCATTGCGGCAGACAGCCCGTGCGCTCCATCAGTTACGCAATCACCTGCTCAAGCAGAGCCTTTGCACGGCCTATAGCCCCTGCCTGCATGAAGAGGCCTGCCCCGCCTTAGACCATCCGGACGATTGGTGTCATGAAGAGAGGCCATGGCAGACGCCTCCTGCGATTGCTGCGATCGATCGGGACGCGGGGTTCATTAAAGACGCGTTGAAGTTTTCCTATCTGTTGTTGCGCACAGACGGTCGCACTATTGTAACGCGGAACCCGCAGACCTTTCGGGTCGTAAGCGAGTTGCGGGAGATGAAAGGCGAAAAACGGGCCTGGCTGTGCAATGAAACAGGACGGCCCGAAGTCGGCCGGCTGGATCGGAAGGCCTCTCCTCACAATGAGGCGCTCGATAGTTGGCATCGTGGCGCCATCGTGCAGATCGAGCGGATTGTACGCAAGGAACGGGATGGGAAGATCTCACCAGTTGGAAGAATTGAGAGTGATGCGGCGGTGCAGATCGTCCGCCCCGTCTAAACTTACCAATCAGGACAGGGGAAGTGTGCGGCCTCAGAAGGATGCGAAGGAGCAGGCAGACCGTTCTTCTTGCCCGCAGAGCCCCCACGATAAAGCGGTGGTCACTCGATGCGCGCAGTGAAGAACAATCTGCCTACTCCTTCTGGGGAAGTCGAACATGCAGTGGAGGATTGGCCCTCGTTAGATGTGCGTACGTACAAGATACGCCTCGCCGCTCCGGTGCAAGTCGCTCGCTGCCAGTCGCTTTCTAATATTAGGTGTATGGGTATAGGACTGGTCATTCATTGACCGGTCCCGTTTCTTGGATAAGAAGCGAGACATTCTTGCCTCGTACGAAACAAGTGTATAGGATTTGCCCCAGCCAAGAAACCCAAGGACCCAGACCTCTTTTAATCAGTGTGCCATCCGCGCAGATCACGCCGGACATAGCGGCCGAGGTGATCATGGGCGCGGAGGTAGGCCAACAGAACATGCCATGATCGAAATGCCCGCAATCGCCGGCCTCACCATCGCTAAGCGCACAAGTGATTGTGTGGAAGTCGCGGTCGGGCCTGAGGCTGGCGAGGGTGTGTTCTTGCGCCTGCTGTTCTGGTTGCCGCGTGGACACGAGCTTTCCTTTTACGACCAGTACTTTCCCGGCACATCTGGCGATCCCGGTGCTTATGTGGACGTGCAACGCAAGAACGACTGGTTTCTGTACCACATGGGTAACCATGGCTGGTCCAGCGATTGGGCCACGCAGAGTCCCGAACTGTTGGCTGCGTGGATGGCGCTGAATCTGCAGGCCAAGCCTGGCAATTCCGAGCCGCTGAAACAGATCGGAGTCCGGGAAAATGCGCAACTTCCGGAAGCGTTCACCCGAAAGCAATAAAGAGATCACCCCCTCAATGGACTGCGTGAGGGTGTCAGGCGCTCATACTTGTTGTAAGGAGAGACAGGCTCATACAATAACTCTTCAGCGAAAAAACACATGATGAATTTTCAGCAATATCAAGATCAGATAAAGGCCGCGTCTGAGCCGCTCAATCATACAGAGCGAGTGGCCTTATGTCTGATGGATGGGTAAAGCGAGGAAGGGCGGGGTGATCGGCGACAGACCTCGCGCTTTCGGGATCTTCCAGCCCGAAACGTTGAGCAGAGCGGGACTGCCAGCGTTGACTTACTTTTGATTGAATGAGAGTTGATGGCTGACAGCTGAAGGCTGGGTAACTAATCCGCTTCAGGTTCCGAGCTGCCGTGCTGATGACTGACCCGGTCTTCGTCGAATATCTCCGCCATTTCTTCGGCGATCATGTCGCGGTCGTTCGGAACCGAAATCAGCGGGATTTCCTTACGTGGCTTCGGCTGGTCCGCTTTGGGCGCTTCCGGCTGTTTCGGATTTTCTGTCATGTCTGCAGTATACACCAAGGCAGCAGTAGAAAGTGGAGTTATTCGAACGCCTCCAGTGAAGATTGTTGAGGGAAGGTTTTCTTGCAGCTGTTGCAGGTCAAGAAATAGATCGCCTCACGGACGGACATGGTGGCGCGAAAATCCAGACTTAGGCCTTGGCGATTGCAGGTCGGACAGGACATTTCTTTGAGGCGGTAGGGGATATCCGGCTGTGTGCGAAGGTAGAACTCCATATCCGTGTAGATCGGGAAGGTGTAGTAGCATTTCCTACAGATGCCGCGCCATTCACCATCTGCCTGCATAGAGCGTTCATCGATCCCAAAGCTTGATCCCTTACAAATGGCGCAATGAACGGTTCCAAGTCTGGTCTCAACTTCCTTGATCGTCGGGGCAGGCATGGGAAGGCTCCTTCCGCAGCAGATGTCGATATCGTGCTGCCAGTATAGCGTTCACCAGGACAAGACCGCAACCGGATAGAATCGAGATTTCTCCTTGACCTGACATGCGCGCTGCCTATACTGGGGGGCACAATGCACTTTATTACCGAGAGTCTGTTGGTCGGAAATATCAACGACGCGTGCGACCCACCCACACAGATCAGTGCGGTGCTCCTGGTTGCGGCGGAATTCACCCTACGGCCACCCGGTTGGCTCCTGTTCGAAAGGATTCCATTTTCGGAGTATGCCGAAGCCGAACCGGTGTTGTTGGACCAGGCGGTGAGCTGGATCGAACAGCATCTTACGGGCAATCGGGTCATGGTTTGTTGCCGCGCCGGCATGGGTCGCTCCGTGTCGGTCGCGATGGCCTATCTCTGTTGTGTTCAAGGGATGACATATGCTGAGGTTCTGAAGTTGGTTACGAGGCGTCGTCCCGGTGCCATGCCCCTTCCCAAGCTCGAAGAAGCCATTGCCCAGGTTCGGCTTCTTCGCGAGGCTCGCGCGACAAAAGCCTCCAATCCTACTTCACGTCCAGCCCCTGATATATAACCTAAGAGCCTGTCCGACATTACCCTTTCTACTGCGGCGAACGATCTGCAGCCATCTGCGTCGTTCTCGACCCGAAAAAATCCTCAATGTATTCCAGCGAATACGCCTCCGGTTTTTCCGGGCCTGCGGCCTCGCAGCTCGCCGCATCTCATTCGCCTCGTCACGAAGGGCAATGCCGGACAGGCTCCTAGCATCGCGCGCGAGCCCTTGCGCAGAGCTTGTACCGAGGTTGCCTTTCCTGTTTCATCCATGGCCTAATCCACGGGATCAGGATTAGCAGGATGCTGAAAAAGTCCGCCAGCGGCGTTCTCGCATCGCTCAGAG
>JACAFD010000256.1 GCA_013388555.1 Nitrospirota bacterium
AGTGGCTGTGTGTCGGGCTCTCCACTCTCGTGGCCTCGTAGGAATCCCCCGTTCCTTCGCCCAGGACCATATCTTCCCGAAGAGTTTCCGATCAAGCCCCGCCCGGCCCAAGTCATGCAGGAGACAGGCAATCTGATACTGGCGTACTCGTTCGGTGCCGTACCCCAATGCAGTCGCAACCGCCGCGCACATCCGTGCAGTTCGAATGGCATGGAGCCGATCGTAGCCCCGGATCACTTGCTTGGGGTGTAACGGATGCGGGTAGTCGTACAGACGCATAAGCCGGGAAACCAATGAGCGGGGAATAACCAGCGGCGCACGGCGGGCGATAGAGAAATTCGGCTTCATAGAGATCTGCAGAAGACAATCCGGTTCTGGTGAGCAGAATATCGTTCGATGAAACAGGGTGTCAAGGCGAGGCGGTCCGCGCGCCCTCGATAGAAGCCTCGATCTCTGCTATGCTGAGCCGGGGGCACAAGACAATCCGTTCAAACAGGGCGCACTCACCGGAAGGAAATGGCGCAAGGCCAATCAACCATGGCAGATCCCGCATGCAAAGCCTGCCAAGGCAGCTGGCCCAGAGCCGACCATTTCATCGCCGACCTCGGACTGTCGAACGTGTATCTTCACAACGATCAATTTTTCCCCGGCTGGACCCTTGTCGTGCTCAAACAGCACGCGACTGAGCTGTTCCATCTGGCCCCTACGGAACGGGTTCAACTGATGGAGGAAGTGAGCCTCGTCGCTCAATCACTTGCCCAAGTCTATGAGGCCAGGAAGATCAACTACGAACTCCTCGGCAACCAACTCCCCCACATCCACTGGCATCTCATTCCCCGACTGGCCAACGACCCGGCCCCCAGCGAACCAATATGGAGAGTACCGCATGACCTCAAGTCACTCTCAGGGTCTGATCTTCAGAACGCGGTTCAGCGTCTGCAGCAGGCCCTTCACCGCGCCCGCTGAACCACACATCACCGCTCCTTTTAACGAACTGCACCTAGCCCGGCATCGATTCGGTGATATAATACAGCCGTCTTTGACCTGTGATCCGGAGGGGCGCAGTCTACAATGAACCGTCGATTGGTACTCGCGGCCCTCTTGTTTACGTCCTTCATCATTCGGCTCCCTGTCCATTCATCGTTTGCGCAAGCGCCTGAGAACGAACCGCCTCCGGCGCTCGAATCCCCACCTCCGCTTTCTGGCGCTTCTGAAAGTTCCACTACTCCAGCGCCTGCGGATGGGAACCAGCCCCCCGAACTCTTGCCGCAGGAACACACGGACGCCGTAATCGTATTGGGTGAATTGCGCAATGCTGTCATCCTATCGCCGAACAACGCGGAGGCCAGACTGAAGTTGGCACAGGGACTCTACCGCATCGGCGATCTCGATACCGCGCTCGATGAAACCCGTGTGGCGATTAAGCTCGACTCACACAACGCCAAAGCGTATGTGCAACTCGGTGTCACACTAATAGCCAAACACGATGGGCCAGCAGCTTCCATCGCCTTAATGGAAGCCATCATGCTCGATCCTCAATTAACACATGCGCATTACACCTTGGGCAGCGTCCAGTATTCGCTGGGCAATCTCGAAGCTGCGATCCAATCCTATCGACGAGCCTTGGATCTGCAACCGAACTTTCCCGACGCCCGCTATCGTCTTGCGCTGGTCTTGAAGCTGGCGAATCGGGACCGTGAAGCCACACTACTCATGGAGGACGCGGCGATCAGCGGAGTTCCTCAGGCACAGTACTTCATCGGCAATGCCTATCGTCACGGACAGGGCGTCGAAAAGAACCCGGCGCTCGCGATCCGCTGGTGGGTCAAAGCCCTGGAGTTCGGCCAGCAGCGCGCAGGGGAATCCCTTTCACAGCTTCGTCGCCAAGCACTATCACCCAGCCAGCCTGCGCAACGACGAACAGAGGCACTCGAGGCCTTCAGGCAATATCGTCGCGAACTCTGGGACGACTACCCGGATGCCGGCAGGCACGATCCGCACGAATCATTGGGAGCCGCCCTACTCAAAGATGGCCAGACCTCCAACGGAGTCGCAGCTCTGTTTGCCGAAGCCTTTGCGATAAGCGAGACTGCGCACGACGAACTGGCCCGCCTGTATGAAACAGGCCTCGATACCAGCCTCGCTCAATTCGACAAACGCATCCTGGCGTGTTTTGCAACCACGGCTGCCGATGGTTTCATTCCAGCAAAAAAAGCGCTGGCGCGCATCTACGGCAAGGGCCTCGGTGTCACACTGGATTTACAGAAGGCCAAGGCGATGGTGAAAGGACTGTCCGAGCAGGAGATGAATGCGGTCCTGGATGAGATTGCAGCACAATAGCAGGATGCTGAAAAAGCCTGCCAGCGTTATGGGAAGGTCAAGGCTGAGGCTAAGGTTGAGCAAGCAAGAGCCTGATCGACGCTTAACCTTAACCTCGACCTCAGCCTTCTTCAGAAGCTGCGGCCTTGCTTGGACAGTCTTTTTGAACATCCTGCACGAGCGTTCTCCCGATGAGCCACATCAGTAAACCATCGAAGGTTTAATGTGTCCACCGCTTCGTTTGGGTTGAAAAAAGGCGCCTGATTCTGTTGCGTATTCCATGGAAACGGCGGGTTATTGTTCGAGCAACGATCGAAACATGATCACTGAATCCTGATACGCCCCATCATTTTTCCGCACTGCGCCGGGGATCACACCCAGTTCTTTGAAGCCGAGTTTCCCCCAGAGACGGCGCGCGGGCACGTTTTCTGAAAATACCAGGTTGAAGATCACGCTGCGGTAGCCGAGTTGCTTAGCGTAGGCCAGCATGGTGGCGCCCAGCAGCCAACCCAAACCTTTATTGCGCCAGTCCGGTGCGACGATAAATCCAGCGTTCGCCACTTGTCTTGCGCGCCCGGGCCAGTTTGGCTTGAGGTAGAAAGCCCCGGCCATGGTCACCGCACTGGCACGATCCGGCACATAGGCTGCCACTGTGCTCTTCCCGCGAAACCAATAGTCCATGAAATCATCCTGATTCGGAAACCGGTCATGGGGGTATGATGTCCCCTCATCGACAATCATGTGGTAGAGGTCTCGTAGCGGCACAATATACTGATTGTCGGACAGCACCAATTGAACCGGGGAACCGACCTTCAGTTTCGCCTCGACGGGAAATGTAAGGCTCAACGTACTACGCCCTCGCTTGTGGAAGCCTTTGAGTAGCGCCGGTTAGCAGGTGATAGTTAGTTCGGTTCATCTAGTTGTGGGCACGCATAATGGTTTCAGGTGGTTGAAACCCTACCGCCTTTTCACGGTTGGACGCTTTGGCTGACGTGCATAACGCTGATAGCGAATCCCTCTCCTGGCACTCCTGGCACGAAACTTCAACGCCATACGGCGCGTCGCTACCCCATCGCCCTTTGCAGAGAATGTGTCATGATCACCCTTCTCAGGGTCGAAAAATCCAACGTACCCGCCCGGATTGACCCCGAACGATCGCAATGTCTTCCCTTTATATGACCGTCCAAGAAAGTCGTTTCGCCCTCCTTTCTCGTCCCCGCCGGTAAAATAGAGCGGCAGTACGAAGTTCGAAACTGCGACGCCGTCGATTTCATAGATCTCCGTCTGGACTGCGTCACACATCTCATACCAATGAAAGACCGTCCTGTCTGGATCGGCCGGATGCGGATCCTGGACGAGCAAATTCACCTCCGAATCACCTAGCATTTCAATTGCTTCATGCGACAACGTCACCGACCAGTCTTCCCCAAGCTGCTTAGCCAGCTCTGTGAACACGAACCCATACGGAATACCGCGGTTGTTGGCATCGTGGTAACCCAATGCGTCATCGACATCCACCGAATTCCACAGATACAGGACCGCATCGCCTCGCATGTCGCTGAGATTCTGCTTCGATGGCTTGGCCCCGCTTTTCCCTTCCAACCGCAATTCTCCGCCGATGTGCCAATAGGGCTCATAGTCTTCACGAATCTGTCGATTGATCGCCCGAACGGCTTTCTGTACTTCTTCGTCCGATACCTGCCCAGCCGTGTGGTTGATGACAGAAATGATCATGTCCACTCCCTATCGCGGCCGCAGTGAGCGAAGCAGGCTAAGGTCGAGGTCAAGTGAGTAAAGATCTGACTTTCCTCATCTCAACCTTAGCCTCAGCCTTAACCTTCCTCTACAGCTTCCGGACTTTGATTGAATACTTCCCCGTCCCACGTTGCCGGCTATAATGACGAATCTGCACAAAATATTCACCGGCGATCAGGTCACTCGCGATCTTTGCGTTGGTGTCGAGCCCTGAGTCATCATCCTCTGCTATTAACGCCGTCTCGCTGTTCGGTCCGAACAGTTTCATCACTACATCAGTCGGTCCCAGGGTGTCGATCAGGTATCGCGCATCTGTCTTAGCCGTAAACCGATACAGATCTTCTTCTCCTACCTTCCCGATCGAGGCCTGCTTGCGGCGCCTGGCATTCACGAGTAGCGGAACGGCATTCGAAGTCGTGCCCCCCGTCTTCGGATACATTTTGGCGCCGGCGACAAAGGCCTTGTCCATCGTCGACAGGACTTCATTCGCTTTTGTGCCGATACCATTGAGGGTCCAGGATGCTGGAAAGAAGTACAGCATGATGGAGTCTGGATCGAAGGCCGTCCCATTGATTTGATCAGCACGGTACTTCCGTAGAATGTTGTGGCGCGTGGTCGCTTCATCCCAGAAGTTCGGCGGTTTCGCTGCTTCACGGATTACCACGGCTTCGTTCCACTGGATCCCTCCTGCCGGGTTCTGATGTTCATGGGCCAATCCGATCGCATGACCGAACTCATGTCCCGCGGTCCCTCCATCCAGAAACCCCAGGTTCATCGTCGGTTGGTCCAACGGAATGCTCCGGCTATCGGTCCCGACGTAGGACCAGGCTCCGTCGTTGTGATCGAACCCAATGCGAATCTCGGCGTTCAACGCGTTGTTGAAATCAAATTTCAAGTTGGCCACCTGCGACCACCACATCGCCTGTTGCCTGGCGACAGTCTGTTCAGTCGGAGTGCCTCCCATAAACCGCACTCTGAGCGTCGACCCATTCATCCAGGTCTTCCCGATGGGCGCAATCGCACGCCTCCCACTCCCCGGCATGGGTTTGGTGGGCTGAAGCCGCATCAGATCTCTAGGCAAGACACGATCGATACAGACCTTTGGGCGGTTGTCCATTGTCACATCTCCTTTCACAGACGCTGTTGGATGACACAAACCCTGGAGCAGCTCATGTACTGAGAAGCCTTATGCAGATGTTGTGCCTTCGACAAACAGCGCCGCCTGCAGCATACTCGCACGAAGGGATTGTATGAAGGCAGATACAGGACTGCACTTGTACTCGAATCGCCTTGCTGTGTGTATATCATCGTCTGGCATCGTACCAAAAGTGATCCGCGGCCCGTTTGTCCCTGCCGGAGAAGAGTGCCTTGACAAGACGAGGGTTGCGGAAAATGTACCAGTCGCCAAATTGATCGCACTTACGACAGGACGTCGTGATGCCGTGGCGCCAGATAGTGCCATAGCGCTGTCCGCGACTTTGCCCGTAAGCCTTGAGGCGCACGGCAAAGTCCAGGTCTTCCACGCTGACCAGGGTTTCGTCGAAGCCGCCAATTGCATCGAACGCTTCGCGCAAAAACCAGAACATCCCGATGGATACGCGCTGCCTGACTAGATAGGGAGCGATCGCAAGAAGGCTAAAGATGATTCCTACTGAATACCGTTCGAGGTCTACCACGCACCCACCCCCGACATAGCGAGGATCGTAGACACGAGCGAGGATCTCGGAAATCGTGTTCGCCGACATCCAGCTATCGGCGTCAAGCGTGGCCACTGCCGGCGCAGTCGATGCACGGACGGCAGCGTTTCGAACGGCAGCGATACATTTCGTATCCTCGACGACGCACCGGGCGCCGAGGGATTCAGCGATGTCGCGTGTTCTATCCGTGCAGCGATTCAAGGCGACAACCACTTCCACTGGCTGGGAGGCGTGGCGAGCGGCAATGACAATACTTTCAATGCACCGCCCGATGTGCTGCTCCTCATTATGCGCAGGGATAGCTACAGAAAGAATCGGCTTCATAATACCCAACCTAGCAGGATGCCTAATCGGGTCGGAGCAATGATAGCGATCCAAATTTGAGCGGTCAACGAACTCCCATGGCTACTCCTTCCTCTCTGTCAATCAGAAATCGCATGGTAGCTGGTCCTAGTTGTTCAATGCTAGAATCCAGCGCTCATCCGAGGCATTGAAACGACGGAAGGGAAAGCTGATTGTGGACTTCTGAATGATCAACGTGAAAAGGTGGCCAAATGAAAATGTTTCAGGTGCGACAGACCGTTCATTATGATCTGACGATAGCTGCCGGCACGGAGCAGGAAGCGATTCTGAAGGCTGGCGGCATCCCATTGGCGAAGTGGGACCCAGGAAATACCGAGATCACGGCCGAATTGCTCGATGAAACGGATGAATTGGATGAATACTGACGTCCAAACTCCCATTCTATTGGTTACGGGAAGAGAGCGTATGGTCCTTTGGGCTCCTGACCGGGGGGAACGAAACCCGGCGCAGGTTCGCCGGCAGGGCCAAGGTATCGAATGAGTTTGTAAATGGCACGAAGGTCTTGCTCGGTCATGTCATGCAAGGTGAACCAAGGCATCGGCGGTCTGGACTGCAGGATTTTTGCTGCTTTGACCCACTGATCTTCAGAAAGATTCTGCATATATAACCGCAAATTGACTGCGTAGGTCGTTCCCCAGGGTCCGCGCCATCCGAGTTGGTCACCGGTCAACCACTGATTTTCCGGGACCTTTCCCGCTTTCTCAGCGTAGCCTGGCGTGTGACAGTCGTTACAACCGGCGATCTTTACGAGATACCTCCCCCGGTCAAGAGATTTCTGGTCAGCAGGCTTCGGTGCCTCAGCAAATACGTCCTGTGCAGACAGAGCAGCAAAGAATACGGTCCCGATCATCAACTTGCGCAGCAAGGGCATAGTGGCCTCCTTCAAGTGCAACGAAATGCCGACACGCTATTTTCCACAGACCAACTCACACCATCTCGATGGACTGCCGAGCTGATAACACACTGAGAGGAATCCCCACCAGGCATACTGCTAGAACAACAGTCGTGTCTGCTCCATAGTAGAAACACGCGTAGGCAAGCGGAAGTAGCAGGCTGGCAACGATATGGAGCGGGCTGAGCTGGCGCTTCAGCTTGAATTGGCGCACGAAGTACAGCCAAAGGTTCAGGAGTGTGCCGCCCACCACAAGGAGAAACATGTACTCCCCTTTCAGTACGGCCTTACCAGCCTCACTGAAAGAATCCAACGCCAAGACCACGACGGCCAGGATCACGAAAGCCGGGGGCAACGACCACGCCACCATATAGATGGGCAGTTTTTCAGCAAGGGCCGGTTCTTCAGTTTTCATTCACACCCCGAATGTTTGGCGCCCGCCCTGCTTTTAGAAGCTATCCCATTATTCATGACTGCGCTGGCTATGATGCAACTTCCAAGATTTTTGACCGTGTCCAAGGTTTTATTTTCGCGAGCTTGGCGCCTAGCATACGTTCCGCGACTTCTGTGTCATAGGCTGCTTGCGCCCGCAACCAGTATCCGTTAGAAAGACCAAAAAACCGGCACAGCCGCAAGTCAGTATCGGCAGTAATGGCCCGTTTGCCCGCCACAATATCGCCGATGCGCTGTGCCGGTACGCCGATCTCCTTCGCCAATCGGTATTGGCTGATCTCCATCGGCACGAGAAATTCTTCGAGCAAGAGTTCTCCTGGTGTGACAGGTTTAAGTTTTCGCATCATCATGCTCCCTCAGTGGTAGTCCACAATCTCAACATCTTCAGCGCCTGTGTCTGTCCAACGGAAACATAGACGGAACTGCTCGTTTATGCGGATGCTATGCTGCCCTGCGCGATCCCCTTTCAAGGCTTCCAGCCGATTTCCTGGGGGCACCCGTAGATCGCTCAATCGTCCTGCGATCTCCAACTGCCGCAACTTGCGTCGCGCCACAGCCTGAAAATTCGCGAATCGCCCGACCTGCGTTCCCTTCGAAAGCGCCTGTGTATCGGAGCACTTGAACGTCTTGATCACAGTCAATGATAGTAACGCCAAGCGTGATTATCGTCAAGGCAAGCTTTGGGAGGAGCTGTCAGGACCACCGAGCATGGAGAAGCTGAGCTGGACCTAACCATCCTTGAGCTTTGCGTCGACAGGAAATGTGAGACTCAATTAAATAAACGTTCGTTTGCAGATGTTTAGGTGAGAAATTGGGGTGCGAAACGGCACCTGGAATCTCAAATGGTTCTTGGAACTATTTTCTTGTCTTCCACCATCAACGAATGGCTAGGCCTGCTCATCTAGTTGCTTGAGCGATTTTCCATCCTTAGTTTTCCACGCGGTAAGACCGTTTGCGCTCCCCCCATGAATAACGACCGCTGCCGCAGATGGGCTAGAAAGCTCCGCATCCCTGGTGAAGACCAAGAAGCCATCTTTTTCGATGAGCGTACCATCGGTGATGAGTTGGTTGCGCTGAGCCACAACGTAGGGGTAGCTTTCGGCAGATGGGCGCTCTTCCAAGACAGCGGTGGAACCGTGAAATATAACAAAGCCGTTCGCGGTCCGCTGGCCTCGCGCCTCGGCTCCCTTGATGCGGCAGAAAAGTACGCCGCCGGGCTGAGCTTTCGCGGCGGGTTGGGTGATCGGCGCGAGAATGTCGGAGCCGAGTACGGGAAGGAGCTGCCGAATGCGCGCCAAAAAGACCTCCATATCCTCGCGGTCAGACTCGGGAAGCTTCGCGCCGCCAGCCTGATTCTGTTCTAGCATGAACCTACCGATCTGAGCGGCCTCAGTCAGGAGCCGGCTCTCAAGATACCTCACATGTGCCTTAGTAAGATTCTCGTCCTTGCTGACGAAAACGATGGCCGAAACCCAAAACTCCTTAGTCTTGTGTTGCTTTAGTCGATCGCGAATAACTTCCGCTTCGCCGATGTACGCGCGGGCTGCGTTGGTAAGAGGGTCGCTGCCAATGAGGATATAGACGCCAGCCTTTTCCAGTTCCTCGCGAGCTAGAAGCTCATCTAGTTCGGTGCGGGGCGCGGCGACAGCTTTGCCGGTCCAGTTAGAGATTTCGGCAGTGCGTAGGCTCTTTGCGTCTCCGCGTGGAAGGAATAGTTTGTTAGTGGCAGATGTCATGTGTGCGCTATACGCCTACATCTGCTGCCAACTGCCCGCGCATCAAGCAAGGCAGCCTCAGCAATCTATTCCGGGCAAGTCTACTGCAATCGCCTGCGCTTATCCACACACCTATAGGCCGTCTACCTCTCCTGCAAGGGAGTAGCCAGGCTGCCCTTTACTGCGCGCGTCGAACGACCACCGTTTCATCGTGGGGGTTCCGCGAGCAAGAAGGGCACCTGGCTACTCCTTCTTCATCCTTCTGAGGCCGCGCGTTGCGCGAGCATAGGAGCTCAACAGGCCCGCTTCTCCATCCCCTCCCACGAGCTCACTACCTACTTTTTGGGGGACGGCCTGGTCGATCCTCTAGTGCGCGCGTCCAACGAGGGTTTCCTGTTTAGTTCTCTGCACCATCACACCTTCTCGCTCAGGGGAGTCGCCAGACTATCCTTCACTGCGCGCATCGAGCGACCACCGTTTCATCGTGGGGGCTCTGCGAGCAAGAAGGATGGTTGCCTGCTCCCTCATCCGCCCATCGTCAGCACAACACGGAAGCGCGCCTTGCCGCTCAGCATGCGATCGTAGGCGGCCGCGGCTTGTTCGAGCGGATATGTCTCGACCATGGGACGAATGCCGGTC
>JACAFD010000289.1 GCA_013388555.1 Nitrospirota bacterium
GCCCTTACCAGGGACTTTTTCTGGTTAATGCGGTAATCCCGAAGGAATCCCTCAGCGAGTTGTTCGAAGGTGGTCCTGTCAAACAGAATACCAGGGAGTTTTCCTTGGGCAATTTCTCCCTCACGGATCTCCAACAGTTTCTTGGCCACCATTTTCTTGTCGCTCCCGGAGCTCTCCCTGTAACACTTGCCGTTGCGGTGGTATTTGATCCAGAAACGGCCACCGCGTTTGAAGATAGATCCCATGCATGTGCCTCCTGTACATGCTTGACGGGCACAATTTGGGCACAGCGAAATGGGATCGGTGAAAATTAACTGGTTGGGTGTTGGTAACTGGGTTTCGTGTTGCGCGTAACTTTATAACGGATGTATGCCACGAAACTAAGGCCCGCTCAAGCGGTTGTTTTTCGGGGACAGTGCCCCCTTGTGTATCACGCCAGATGGCGTGTCTTGTGCCTTGCGATGAAGGCCTCGATGTCCTCCCTGTCGATGAACATTTTCCTGCCTACCTGGACAAAGGGCAGGCGGCCAGACCATATCTGCGATCGCCAGAATTACACTCTTCGGATCCTTTTCTGCGATGTCCATCATTTGATCCGCCCAGTAGTCGGCGCGATTACGGTCGATTCTCTGAGCGGCAATCCGCGTCGCCGCGCGCCGGAGATTCTCGATGAGCGCCAGGCGAAGCATGATCGGGATGGCCCATAATTCCCCTAACGTGAGGCCGGTGACCGTCTGATACGCGGCGACGAAACTGCTGAGGCTTCCCGGGTCGACTCGTCCATCGCCGTGCGAGATCGTTTCGAGCGCAATGTCATATACGCGCGGAAGTCCGACTGATGAACCATTCAGCAAACGAGGCAGCTCCCGGCTGTACCCCTTTGGTAAATGTCTCTTGGCCATGCGAATCTGTTCTTCGATGAGATAGAAGTTATCGAGCAGCCATTCGCCGGCCGGCGTAATCCTGCGGGTCGCCTTTACCGCCTCTGCCAACAGATCGCGGACTCCGATCAGGACATCTTCATTTTCAGCCAGCCTGATCAGCAACTGGTCCGGAGCCTGTTCGAGGCTTAACTGGTGTAGGCCGGCCAGAATCTTGCCGTGTTGTTCCATCTGATCAACGCTGAAGAGCTCCGAACGCAACGGTGGCTCGCCGCTGGCATACTTTTCCGCCAAGTCGTTTTCAGGGAAGCTTGCCTTGAAATGGAGCAAGCTTCCGAGATTAATTTTGCTGCTTACCTTCACGTGTGAGATCTCTTTCTTAGAGGCGAGCGATCGCAAACCAGTTTGCACTCGAGGTGGCGGCTTGGATGGCCCTCTTCGGCACTTCTTGCTGAGAGCAACGCTCGGTTCGAGACGAATGTCTCAAGGCTTACGTGTGTGCCGAAGTCCAATACGAGACAGAAGCTCGAGCGTCAGCGAGTAGACGGGAACGAGCAGCGACTGCACTGCTCCGCTAGACAGTTGATCCTGGCGAACCTGCTCAACACCAGATTCATACCAAACCGTCAGCAGCCCAGAATTTCTCGTTCACCGTGGTCCGGCACGAGGGGGAGGCGCAACAGTATAGCTGACTAATCAGAGGTGCAATACACCAAGAAACGCTATTGATCGGTCCAGCCGCGCAATATCCTCGGTCAACTCTATCCAACAAATCGGAAGGGAGTCTGGTCAAAATTGCTCAATTGGAGGGCGAGGAGGCAGGCAACTTCACGCTTACCCAGTCGAAATCAACGCAGCCTTAGGAAAAGGGGAACCTCGTCGTGGAGGACGACATTGAGGAGGGACTGGTGGCCTTCACAAAGAACGCGCAGGCTCCAGAATCGCAACGACGGCTTCTTTGCCCTACTTCGAGACCACGGTGAGCTTGACCCGCCCCGCCTGGATATAGAACACAGCCTCCGCCATTTCACTTTGCGAAAAGAGGATGTGGTTCTTTCCACAACGCAAGTCGGTGGCAGGAGAAACACTCGGTCTAGCCCCTACAGTGCTCAGATATGGCGCAAGGCGATAATCTCACGGTCGCTCCAACTCCGGTACCGACTGAGCCCTGTATGGTCGGACTCCTCACGCAAGAATCGTGAGGCTGCGTGCTAGTTTCTCGTTCCTAGCTCAGCCAGCCCAAGCTCGTTCGCATGTGCCCTCACATGAGTGAGCAGCGCGCGCGTGACCATGGCCTCATCCAAATCCTTTGCTCCCTTTACAATCGTGTAGGACAACTCAGTCTTCCACAGGAGGGCTCCTGAGTCATTCATCAGATACAGGTATAGCCTCTGCGATGAGCTCTCCTTCAGTCCCGCAAAACTCTTCACCGGCTCTTGACCGGCCACATTCCCAATCAGCACATAGTCCACCCGAGACTCCACTCTCGTCCGCTGCGCCAGCCCTATTTGCCCGTGCTCGGATACCCCGTACCGGGTCGCGTCGGACGGGCTCACGACACGAAGATCGGTCATGTCCCGAAAAACAGCGGCCCATCGCTCGGCCATCACCGGATCTCCGGCGAACGGCATCACCACAATGCTCTGTACCAACCCCAGACGCTGCCGCTCATGCGGCGCAGCCACCCACGAGTTCTCGAATGCTTGGAACTCAATGTCACTGGTCCGAGCCCTATCAATCCCCATCGCGCCTAGCCATACAATACCCAAACAGCCCTGGACGGCTAATGCCAAGAGGAGCAGAAGCCCTAAGATGGCTGTATGTCGGACTCGTACACTACAGTTAGGCATAAAAACCGACCCTCTGGGTGTTGACGTTACGTCTATTCCACAAGCCAGATTCAAGTCTGGTCAGAATTGCTCAGTTTGGAAGAATTATTGAGACCGGGCGGAAGAAGTTGACTCTGGCGAAGATTAACGAGAAGGGCTGTAGCAGGATCAGGAAGCGCAAGAGCTGGGACCGTCAGTGAGCTTGCATTGAGAACGGGAGTCAAGCAGTCTAATTCGGGCTTGAATAGCCAGAGTAATTGCCATTTTGGAGGCGTCCATCTCTAATAATCGGCACTCATCGACCGCGCAAGACCTGCGCGACGGCCTGATCCGGTTTATCTGGCTGGCTCGTTCGATGATGAGAATCGTAGCCATGGTAACGCACTCCTAGCATTCTCTATGAGAACGGATTTCCTGAACTAGGTGAGGAATGCGATACCCCGCACCGAGGATCGACGTCGTCCCTTTAAGGTTCCTCCTCTTCGATGTCATCGATCGACTCTTTGAGCGCTGCGACAAAAGCCTTTGGTTGAGCCAGGGCATTTTCGGTCAGTTGGAACTCAGAAACCAATACACCGTCTTTATCAACAATGATCAACCGGTAGCCCGTTTTCACTGGCGAATCTCTATATGAGTGGTTCGATAAATCACAAATTGACCACGATGTCCATTCCCGTCCCGTTCGCTCGTCGAGCATCCCACGAATGTAGTGGATTTCACACGCTGCGCGCGTTCCGCGAGCAGGAGGACGACCAGGCTACCCTCTTTTCTCGCCTCCCCCTTCATTCCTCTCTCGACGCAAAATAGGGACTGGTGAGGTCGTCGTTCACTGCGCGTGTCGAACGAGCACATTCCTATCGTGCGCGTTCCACGCACAAGAAGGACGCCTCACCACTCCCTACCCATCCTTCCGCTGCCCTAATTTACTCTCCGTCCCCTTCCACAGACGGATGATATTATCCTTGTGTTTAAACCAGATTAGCCCGCTAACAATCAGGGAAAAGATGAAGAATTCCTGGCGCTGTTCGTTCACGATCGCCACGACAGGAAGGCATGCAAAGGCGGCCAACGCGCCAGCGGATGAATAGCGCCAGATCGCGACAGTCCCCAACCAGATCAATAACACCAGGAGTCCGATCGAGGGAGAGAGACCCAGCACTGCTCCCACTGCCGTCGCGACCCCCTTCCCTCCTTTGAAACCTAGAAAGGGCGAGAAAAGATGCCCGAGGATTGGAGAAATCGCGGCGACCATGATAAAGGATTCATCCGTAAGCCACTGCATTGCAGCCCAACTCAGTATCCACCCCTTCCCCATGTCGCCGAGCAGCGTGAGAACACCCGCTTTCGTGCCGGACACACGTAGCACGTTGGTGAAGCCTACGTTCTTGCTTCCGACCGTCCGCGGATCAGGCAGGCCCATGGCCTTTGATACTACGACGCCGAAGGGAATCGCCCCCAGCAGATAGCCGACAACCGCGAACGCTGCGACCAGCCCAGGATGATCCATGGAGATTTGTCTGATGAACCAGACTCAATGAGCTACAGGATGTTCAGACGCGCAGGATGTTGAAAAGTCAGCCACTGATCATAGGCGTGCCGCACGAGGTGGGAGACCGGCCAAGCGAGATGGGAACCCATCTATCCACGTCGCGCCTTTCTCGCCCGTCTCGCCCTGCGCAAGTTGTGGCATCCTGTCAAATCCCCTTTGCTACGACCTGCTTCCAAAAACTCCATACGTATTGACCGCCTGAAACGTAACCGAGCAACAGCGACAGATAGAGCGTGACGATACCAGCGAGATGCAGATTGCCGAAATCTGACAGAAACGTATCCTCAAGAATCAACAGCACAATTGCCACCACTTGCAGCGCCATCTTGTATTTGCCTGTCGTCTCAGCCTCGATCACCATCCCTTCTCCTGCCGCAATCGCGCGAATGCCCGTGACCGCAACTTCGCGTGCGATGATCAGGATTGCAATCAGTGCACTCACGCGATCCAGATTGACCAGGAGAATCAAGGCGGAGAGAACCAGCAATTTATCAGCGATAGGGTCAAGCAGCTTCCCGAGGGTGGTCACTTGTCCGTTACGGCGAGCCAGATAACCATCCAATAAATCGGTTACCGCTGCGACGACAAAGACGATAGCCGCACTCAGGGATCGATCCTCCGTTGGGGTAACGAACAACACGACAAAAACAGGAATCAAAAGGATACGTGTGAACGTAATAAAATTCGGCAGGTTGAGCGATTCCTGCCCAACCGATTTCCACGCTGCCCGTACAAAATTCATCGGTACCCTACTTCCTCAGCCGATCTCAAGAAAAACTATTGTAGCACCACAGATAAATAATCCCACAGAATGCTCAAAATGGTCAGACTTCTCACCCACCCCACCCCGGCGCGCCAAGACGCGCCGTTCCGCGGGCAAGGCCGCAGTGATCTATCACGCACTAGGGGGCGGCTGGGATGGCCTCAACTCTGCGCATCTTCCAATTCTCCCTGTCGATTTCAAGGGTAGCTTAGTCGATCCTCGATTGCGCGCGTCGAACGAGCACATTCTGATCGTGCGCGTTCCGCGAGCAGGAGGACGGCCAGGCTACCCC
>JACAFD010000233.1 GCA_013388555.1 Nitrospirota bacterium
CACCACGTGGCCAGAAGACGAATCATTTGGCCCTTACTCAGGTTCATGGCAAGAAGCAGGACGACCGCCGCAAGACCGGCATAGGTCAGGATCTGCGACTGTGCACGAGAGAGCCCGGAAATGCTGGGCGCAGCGCCGATAACCATATCTCTAAGCTGCCTTCCCCAATTCGTTACGCGATCATGAAGGATGCCGCCCGTTGAGGTCCTCTGGGGAGCAGTCGGTGTCAGATCGGTGGTTTTGACCTTTGCACGATACCGCTCAGGAATCTTATTCAAATCGTCTGTGATGACCGGTGTGCCTTGTTCATCGATATAGGAATACATCGTAGTCGCCAACGCGTCCATTGAAAAAGCCAGTGGCATGACAAGGCCACTCCCGATGGCCAGGAGCCACATCACAAGAATCCATTGCCTCTGGTAATGTCCCTGCTTCGATCCAGAAATCATCACTGCCCCTTCTGATGAACCCCATGGTGCTGATACGTATCCAGTATAGCGCGTTTGATTTATCACGCTGATTAATAAGGAGAAAGCGACAGTGTCCCTTGACTCCCCTCAATTCACGTTGTTACGATGGACCGCGTCATGCATCACTCCACCGTGGTTACCCATGAATCGATGACCTCTGCTCCAACCGATCTGGAAGAGCCGACTCCCTTCATCCGCCGCCGCCCTGTTCGGCTCATTATCTACACCGGACTTGGGCTGTTTGTGCTCATCATGGTGATCTGGCCGCTCATCGCACAACTGGGAGACCCGAATTTTCAGAAACATATCGCGGAACATCGCGTGATGGTCGGCATGTCGAAAGAGCAGGTGCTAGAGGCGTGGGGAGGGCCACAAACGATCAACACGACCTTCACCAAAGATGGCCTACGTCGTGAAGAATGGATCTTTGAAGATTGGGAAACCCCCGCAGTGGTGAAACATCGCTATCTGTACTTTGAAGAAGGCAACCTCATCGGCGGATGGTTCCAGGGATCAGGCGAACGGCTCCCCATTCAGTCCCCGTCAAACCCGCATACCCCAAAACAGCGGAGTTAGTGCGCAACTGACCGCTACAATGAAACATCATGCACCTCTAGCCGCAATCGGCTCAGCAACATTTCCGCGTTGACCTGATCGCGCTCGTCCACCATCACACTCGAGTTGAGAATGGGGAGTCCCGGGTACAGGCTACTCATATGTTCGTTCTGAACCATGTAGGGAATACCGCTCCCCTCCAACAGGCTGGTAATCATCGCTAGCTCCCCCATGCTCTGTGGCTCCGTGAGACGGATCATCGGCATATGGTGCCCTCCATGATCAAACCGACCACCAGTACTTGCCATTCCTCATTTCGTTGCTTTTTCTCAGTATCCCTTTTAGACTCATCATCGGTTATGGCGTTTCTGTAATTTGTACACGGCGCTCTTTACCCAGACCGCCGGAAACAGTCAACACACGTTTCCATTCTCGGACCTGATACACTGCCCAAGCAGGAGACTGGCCTTTAAAATAGGCGTCCGGGTCTTCCCCGCTGGCATTGAGAAAGATCGGCTCAGTGAAGCCTTCTTCCAACACATAGTCGAGGAGACAGTCGGTCACAAAACCAGACCCTTGCAGGGACACCTCGGCTAGCAGCGATAAAATGTCTTCAGGATTTTGAACCGTCACAGGATTCATTGACACCTCTCTACGCTACCGAATTGTAACGAGCCTCGCACCAGGAAGGCAACAGACATGATACGCCCCATGACGAAACACCGATTCCAGGAAGAACTCTTGCGTATCATGGATCGTAAACACCATTGGGCTTGGCCGGCATTCGCTGACGGAACGGTCACTGTCGATCAATTAGCGCGGCATTTTCAACAAGAATACGGCGTGTACGTGCGTGACTTCCCTGTTTTCCTCGCTCACATTTACGGACAGAATCCCCCGGCGCCGGTTCGCCGTATGCTCGCCGAAAACATCTACGAAGAAGACACCGGCGGGCTCTCGTTGGGAAAGTCGCACCCGGAATTGTTCCTGGCCATGATGGCAGGCCTTGGATTGCCCGCTCGTGACTTCGAAAACGTGCGCCTCCTACCTGCCAGTCGACGTTACCGCGCCTGGCTGAACCGTGCCTCGAATAAACAGGACTGGATCATCGGAGCAGCAGCCCTCACGGTCTTCGTAGAGGGCAGCGTGAAGGATCGCGCAGAAATTGTTGCTCCCTCCAAGCCCAAGACTGCCGAAGACATCGAAGCAATCGTCCAACGCCACCCACTGGTAAAATTCCACGGCCTGTCCCCCGACTCCATGGATCTGATTCGCGCACATCAAATGGTCGAAGCCGGCCACCGCCACGATGCCTATACCATGGTGGTGAACTACGCGACGACCCACAGCCAACAACAGGCCGTACTGAGCTGCGTGAAGAAATGTCTCACCCTCTGGCTGGCGTATCGCGATGCGGTTGCCAGAGCCTGTGGATTGAAAAGGACTTAGCGGGATGCTGAAAAATCCCGCCAGCAGCGTTCTCGCATCATTCAGACCCTCAACGTACCCTAAAGGGTACGCCTCGGGCCTTCACTCGCTGCGGCCTTGCTGGACGTCATTTTTGAGCATCCCGCGGGAATATTTTCCTGTTACGCCAGATGTGTAAGCCCTAGAGGTCGTACCCTGCCAGAACAGTTTTCATCCAGCCTACTGAGCTATACTTTGGTACTCTACCTCTCCTTCTTGTTGCTTGTTCTGACCATCAGCCATCCGCCATTGGCCACGAGCGCCCCTTCTCCCAATGACATGGCCTTAGTTCCCGCGGGAGAATTCCTGATGGGCAACCCGGCCGGCAGCGACGGCCTTCCCGACGAACAGCCACAGCGCCTCATCTACACCGGAGCCTTCCTGATCGACCGCTACGAGATCACGAACGATGTCTATGCACGATTTGTCCAGGCGACCGGGCATCGCGCACCCGCAAACTCGAACCCAGCTTCGACTTTATGGGAAAACAATGCACCGATCTCCGGCATCGGCAACCATCCCGTCGTCAATGTCAGCTGGGAGGATGCTGTGGCCTACTGCGCCTGGCTAGTCAAACGTCTGCCGACCGAAGCGGAATGGGAAAAGGCCGCCCGCGGCATCGATGGCCGTCGCTACCCTTGGGGAAACGAGTGGGACTTTACGAAGGCCAACAGCGCCAGTTATTGGGCGGAAAGAACCATCGACTTCCAGAGCGGAGCCGACTGGGACGCTTTCTGGATCAAGGGCGAGGGGGCGAAGATTTCTAAACAGAAGGGGATAAAAGGGGAAGTGCTCACGATACCGGTAGGAAGCTTTCCTGAAGCGGTGAGTCTCTATGGCCTCTATGATATGGCGGGCAACGTCGCTGAATGGGTACAGGATTGGTATAACCCGAACTATTACAAAGAGGCCCCTCTCTCCGACCCTCAGGGGCCAACTCGTGGGGCGATCAAAGCGATGCGCGGCGGGTCCTGGCTCAAGCCTGCCATCAGCCTCCGCACGAGCGACCGCGATTGGGGCACGATGGATGGTCGCCCAAGCGGGACCGGCTTTCGCTGCGCACAAGACGCGTATTAATCCAACAGAACGTTGATGGCCTGACATCAACCCCACACCTGACGCGTCACACTTCACCCCTTACCCCTAACCCTTCACGTCTTCGTGCTATCGCTCCTTCAGACTTTCCTGTACCGACTTCAGCAACGGACTCAGCAGATATTCAATGACGCGCCGCTTACCAGTTTTAATTTCCACTGTCACCGCCATCCCCGGGGAGAGAGGCACCTGCTTGCCCTCCACCTGGATCGTCGCTCGGTCCATGCTCACTCGCGTTGGATAGACCAATCCGACTTTTTCGATCGGGGCTGCATCGTCTGAAATGCTCAGAACCTTGCCTGGTATGGTCCCATAGAGGGTGAAGGTAAACGTTTCGACCTTGACCTCGACGACCTGCCCCGCCTTCACAAACCCGACATCTTTATTTTCGACCTGTGATTCGACTTCGACCGGATGATCCTGCGGAACCACTATGAGCAGATTTTGCGCCGGCGTGACGACGCCACCCACTGTATGAACGGCCAGTTGCTGCACCACTCCATCTATCGGGGCCGTCAGCCGCTGAAAGTCCGCTCTCTGTCCCGCTTTCGTAACATCCTGCGCCAACGACGCCATCTTGGTCTCGGTCGTCGAGAGCTCCATCTGTTTGGAGCGCTGGAACTCTGACACAAGGGCCTGATGGTTTTTTTGGGTTTCAGCGAGCGCGGATTGATCTTGCATGAGCTTCTTGCGCTGCCCGGCCAATTCCTGCGTTTTGTCGATCCGCTGCTCTTCGGCTTGCAAAAAATCCATCCTCGATGCCGCCTGATGGTCGAGAAGCTGCTTGATGGCCTCCGCCCGTTCAGTATCCAGAGGGACTGTTGCTTCCAGCCGGCGAATATTCTCTCGCGTCTGATCGAGGCCCGCCTTGCGCTGATCAATCAGGTATTGTGCGGAGGCGGCTCGGGCCTGATACTCGGTCAGCTGATCCCTGAGCAGTTGCTGCTGCAGCAGCACGTACTGAGGGTCGCCATCAGGAGGGGCCTCGAAGGTGGGACTGCCGGCAATGAGTGCACGGAGCCGCGCCGCGTCAACTTTAGCCGCCCGGTATTCGTTGGACGCCCGATCGCGATCGGCGCGGTTCAATGTCGAATCCAGCTCGATCAGTACGTCACCTCGCTTGACCGCTTGTCCGTTCTGCACATGAATCGCTGCAATAACTCCCGCTTCATACGGCTGAATCACCTTCGAATAGCCGCTCGGAATGATCTTGCCCCGCGCCGTCGCCACAATATCGATCCACCCGAAGGTCGCCCACAACATCCCGGCAGTGAAGACCGCTAGGATGGTCCAGAGGATTGCGCGCCCAATGGGCGAGGGCGGGGCCTGCTGAATCTCCAGCACATAGTCATTGACGATTTCCAGAAAGTGAAGCTTGTTTTCCACCCGGTAGGTCGTGACTATAAGGGCAGCGGCAATGGCGGCGGCGAACAAGAAGAC
>JACAFD010000205.1 GCA_013388555.1 Nitrospirota bacterium
ACCCAAGAGGATCGTCACGATCATTCCTCCCGGATCGCGTCCAGGCATCACCAGCTTCGCCACTACGCCGACGATCAACCCGAATAGAATCCACCCTATAATCGACATGATTCATCTCCTTATGTGTTTCAGGCCCCTCTGTTGAACGCGGGACTCAAAAACACCGACGTTATTTCCCAAGCATGTTGTTCCGAAACTGCTTCGCGCGGGCCGCCTCTCCGACTGACTTGACATCCTTTTCCTCCATGGGGTTGGAGGAAAAACCGCGGGCAAGCTCAGCGAGTCAATCCACAGCTCGCGACACCGAATTGGGCGTAGTCGGCATGTGAGCCTCGATGCGAGACTCTGTGAAGTTTATAGTCGTGACTCTGGCACGCCTGAGAGCCATACGTAGCTAGCGTATTCCCTAGATTTCGAGCTACGACCGAATGGGATGCGAGATGCTACCCCGGAAGCTGATGTGTGGATGAATCCTTGAAATCTGAGCACTTTTGACCAGACTGCGATCTGTCCTCTGACATACTGCCGTTCGCACCTCTGTTCCCCTCTCCGACCGTTACTAACAAGGAGGACTCGATGAAGACCAATATTCTCACAATTAGCGTGATCAGCATGATCGCCCTGCTGGGATGGGGTGTGCAGCCGAGCCTGGCGGGTCCGGAATCTCGCCCTTATGGGGAGATGAAAGGGCACCATCCCCAGTACGGTAACCATCTTCGGCATCTCTTGAAACACCAGAAAGAGATCGAGCTGACGGAGGAACAGGTGCAAAAGCTGAAAACCATTGAACTCGACTTCGATCGTGCACGGATCAGATTCGACGCGGAGATCCATATTGCCGAACGGGAATTGCAGGCGTTGGTGGAGGGGGCGGAGCAGGCCGACTTGTCCAAAGTCGAAGCCAAAGTGAAACAGAGCGAAATGTTGGAAGTGGGACTGCGGATGTCGGCGTTCAAGGCCCGGAACGAGGCGCTCGCGGTTTTGACATCCGAACAACGTGCGAAAGGAAAGGCTGCCCATGAAAAGCCTGAGCCGCGCCCGTAGGGGGTGAAGGAGAACGGCTGGGAGTCGTCATGGTTGGGCGGGAGTCATCGTCTTGAGGTTCTCGAGATGACCGTGTGAAGCTCTAAGTAAAAGAGGGCGTTACTTCCTAACGGCGTGTGGCGTACGACTGCTCATTCTGTTGAATGGCATATCTTGCAAATCGGAGTATTCCGGAAGCATACTTACTATGGTTATGCACAAGATACCTATGTACAAGGCGAAGGCTTACTCCGCTGCCAGTGCGACATCGTCGCTTGCCTCCACCACGATTGTGCGGCGCGATCCCATTGAACACGACGTACAGATCGAAATCCTCTTCTGCGGTGTCTGCCACTCCGATCTCCATCAGGTCCGTAACGAGTGGAGAGAGGTCATGCCCACTGTCTATCCCTCCATCCCGGGCCATGAGATCGTCGGCCGTGTCACCAAAGTCGGCTCCGGAGTCACGAAATTCAAGCCCGGCAACCTCGCTGCGGTCGGCTGCATGGTCGACTCCGACAGGACCTGTCCCGAGTGCCAGGCTGGCCTTGAGCAGTTCTGCCGGAACACGACCCTCACGTACAACTCCCCGGACAAGCACCTCGGAGGCGTCACCTATGGTGGTTACTCTGAAAGCATAGTCGTGGACGAACGCTTTGTTCTGCGCATCCCTTCCAACCTCAATCTCGCCGGAGCCGCGCCTCTCCTCTGCGCCGGCATCACAACTTACTCGCCCATGCGCCACTGGGGCGTCACCACGGGCAAGAAGGTTGGCGTGGTCGGTCTCGGCGGACTGGGCCACATGGGTGTGAAGTTTGCTCATGCGCTCGGAGCGCACGTGGTCGTCTTCACCACCTCACCCAATAAGAAGGAAGACGCGCTCCGCCTCGGGGCTGACGAAGTCGTCGTTTCCAGGAACCGCGAGGAAATGGAGAAGCACGCTGGCAGCTTCGACTTCATCCTCGACGCCGTCTCCGCCGATCACGACATCAACGCCTATATCAACCTACTCCGCCGCGATGGCAATATCACCCTCGTCGGCGCACCGGAGAAGCCGCTCGCCGTCGCTGCTTTCGGCCTTCTGTTCGGACGCCGTAGCCTCTCCGGCTCACCCATTGGCGGTATCCCCGAAACCCAGGAGATGCTCGACTTTTGCGGGGCGCATAACATCACCGCCGATGTCGAAGTCATCCCGATTCAGAAGGTCAACGAGGCCTTCGACAGACTGCTCAAATCTGATGTGAAGTACCGCTTCTCCATCGATATGGCTTCTCTCAAATCTACGTAAACCAACTTCCGCCGTTCTGCTCGTAAAGTCCCTGTGACAAACGGTGGCCGAGCCATCCTGGCCGACCGTGTTACAGCGGTTTCTCATCTGCTTTCAACTCCCGGACTTGCTCCCACGCTGCTACCAGGATGCATGACCAAGGTCCCCACACAGGCGCGCGTACCCCCTTCTGCCACGGCGTGGGCGAGGCGGGTTACATGATCACGAGGGGCACTCGGGATTTTCCGAGTTGATCAATCCGACTGCCTTGCTATCCTGGCACAATGGAACCAGAAGCGCGTCCCTACGTCCCAGGCTTGAACCTGATACAAATAATGCGTCTGCTCATTGCGGAATACTGCCTTGCGATGGCAGCGCGATCGGCCCCACCGGACTGTGCGGATGGGATAGACGTGGCGAAGACCGCGAGAGAGTGTCTGAAGCGCTCCTCGATTAGACACGGGCACTCTTCACCATGAAATTACCGCGTCACTGCCAGACGCATCAGCTCGCATCAATAGGCCCATGTGACCTGGGCTGTGACCACATTTTTTGTGTAATCGTACACGGGGATATTGGAGTCGTTCCAAATGCCTTGATACTGCAACGCCACTGTCATTGAATAGGGAAACGGCTTTGACAGCTGCAAAAACAGGATCCGAGTGGTATCGTCTCTGGCCGAGAGACGGCCGTCGTTGTCGGTAAAAACTGTTTGCGCATATTGGTAATCTCGCCAGTGCCATTCATAATCCATCCGCACTGCAATGTTTTGCCAGGGCAACACCATTTCTCCACCGGTTTGCAATCGGTTGCCCCTGTAGGTGAACGCTGTGCCCTTGGATGCCTCCGTATCATGCTGATAGCCCAGGCGAAGGAGATACCGGTCCTGCGCAAATCGAAACACATGCAGAAAACCGAACATATTATTCTGTGCATCACGGGATTCTGGAGCAAAGCGGATATCATTGTCGCCTGGCTCGAGAAAAAAGTTCTTGGTCTGATGGCGATAGAGCACGGTCGTCAGGTGCTGCACGGTTCCTAAGCCCGGCACCATCGTGCTTGGCGGAACAATTACTGCAGGAAGGACCAGCGACTGTCTCGATAAGAAACCGTCAAGGCCCAGAAACATGTAGTCGTAGGTGTACTGAGCCCCCAGTTCATAGGGCATCGCTCTGAGTGTTCCGCGATATGCGCCGGATAGGCCTCCCAAATGATCTTGAATGTCGAAGGAGCCGACGCCGCTGTTGGTATTGACGGTCTGATAAAACGAATACGTCGCTTTTGCTTCTAAGGGGCCCTGGCGATAGAAAGCATAATCGGCCTGCAGCGAGGTTAAGAATCCCGGGGATCTGGTCGGGCGCGCACGCAGTGCTTGGACGAACGGATCGGCGTTGGAGTTCGGGTTGATTGCCACATTGTCGTCGTAGAAGCCGCCTAGAGTCAGTCGGGCATTGAATCGGGTGAGATCCCGCTTTTTCGGAGTTGCAGCCAGCGCTTCCTGGATGCGGACTGATGCGCCGGTTATGGGCGACATGGGCTGCACTTGCTGGACCAATGCCAATTCCGACAAGGCCTGATCGGATAGTCCGAGTACGCCTAGCGAGAGTCCCCGATAAAATTTGGCCAATTGCCGGATGTCGACATCCGACGAGCGGACCGCACCGAAGGCTTCCGCTGCGCCTTGGTAATTCTTGTGCCGGTACCGAAGAAATCCCACATAGTATCCCAAGTTTTCAAAGTCAGGCTGTCGGCGAAACGTTTCTTCGAGCAATGGTTCCGCTTTGTCGAACTGAGCCAGTGCAAAGTAGACGCCGCCGAGTTGATACATGACGTCTAGGTCATCCGGACGCAGACCATAAACAGATTCGAGCGGAGACACGGCTTCCTTGATTTGGCCCAAGCCCAAATGCGTCAACCCCAGATAATAGAGCGCCCTGGCATCCTGCGGGTGAAATTCCAGCGCCCGGCGAAGTAGGGTGAGGGCCTCCTCATAATGTTGCGTGCGATAGGCAAGGACTCCTTCCGCTGCAACGACTTCGGCATCCGGTTCCTGAGCATGGGCTTGGACGGCAACCGAGAACCACACGGCCATGATTGCCGCAGACAAATGGAGAAGCCACAGGCGCGCAAAAGCTATGGAGGACATGGGCAGCACGCTCTTAATGAGATAGCTGACCCACCATATATTGTCGATAATGGCGTCCGAACTGGGGGGAACCCTAGTTCGGGCTTCAGAGTCACCCTGGGGTAGCTCATGTAATCATCTCGGTAACCTTGGGAGGCGCCTTTCTACCTCGCAATTTCTCTCGCCACCGCATTCCTTGTCCGTCGTCATCTCCGCACATACTCCCTGGGGTTCCTCCGAGTTTAAACACGCACCCACATTGTATATGGTGAGTGAATATCCCGCTGGAGGGGACATGATCAGCATGTCGGTAGACATGCGAGCTCTCGGATTGATGACGAGTGTGAAGGCGGAGTCCGCATTATCCAAGGCGATGTATTGAAACCCGGGATTAAGTGTTCAAGAAGAGCTGTGTGCCTATGCCAAAATCAGACCAACAACAACCGGCACAACACCAGGATCGGCGTCCCGGCGTGGAAGCGGAGATGACCCCCGCCCGAAAGCGGACGACCTACACACCAGGGCACAGGAAAACTTCACGGGAAAGTCGCCTTCATCACCGGCGGGGATAGCGGGATCGGACGCGCTGTCGCCATCTCCTTCGCCCGAGAGGGAGCCGATATCGTGATCCTTTATCTTGATGAGCACGAGGACGCCAAAGAAACCACCCTGCTGGTGGAAAAGGAAGGCCGCCGGGGTCTCGCGCTTGCAGGCGATGTCGGGACAAAGGCCTTTTGCGATCAAAGCGTCAAGAAGACGATAGACGAATTCGGGAAGCTCGATATTCTGGTGAACAATAATGCGCACGGAGGGCGAATACTACTGGGTTAAGGATAATTCTGGTAAAGAAATTAGGCTGCACGTCGACGCGAGCACAAAACTAGACAAGGTCATTCGAGGAGATAAAGTCAAAGCCTACATTACTGAACAGGGGCATGCCACCACACTTCAGCGCGATGAGTGATCTGAGACGTTGTTTCGAGCGTCCAGTTGGTGACATCGGCAGGAGGTTTTGCTGGAAGGTTAATAAATCCTGCTGCCCACCCAGCCCGGCTGCGATTGGTTTCAGCGTGATTCCGCCATCAACTGGATCAGGAAGCCGATATTCAGTGGCCCCCAGGCATGCATTTAGTGAAATATTCTCAGAGGACTGATATGAAATTAAAATTCGCGTTCTCGTTATTTCCGCTCATCATGCTGGGTACTCCTGTCTATGCGCAGATGATCGACCAGAGTCTTTGTGAGCAATGTCTTACAGCATCTAAAGCGAAGCTAGCAAAGTGCCTTGAGGCGGCCATTAGTCAGGAAGACAAGAGGTCCTGTCTAGAGAAAAAGGAAACACAGGCAGGGACTTGCGAGAACGAGTGCGCAATTGTAAAGGCGGCGGAAAGCGCGATCATACGTGAGGGCCAATCAGCAACCCACAGAACGCCTCGCGAATAAGTATATAGGCATGTGCCTAAAGACATCTTGTAATCTTCAATGATTGCATAGGGGGGTCTCGTTGGTTTCCTCGCGGGCACTGTTCTGACGCCGATCATTCCCGGAAGGTGTCTAGGCCTCTTCCAAGCTCCATCCAATCTTGATGGCGCATAGAGTTATATAGAGTGTTGTACAGAGTTAAAATCTAACGAAGGGGATATCATGGTAAGGATTCAAAAAATTATCGGTGGCACCTCTTGTGCTCTCGTCCTATGTGTTGGTCTGTCCTATGCCTATGCCGCGCATCCTCAGGCCGAAACAAGTCCGTCGGATGATCGCGGGTCTCAGGGGAATCAAGATTTGATAAAGGGAGACTCGACACCAAGGAAAGGCGACGACAA
>JACAFD010000300.1 GCA_013388555.1 Nitrospirota bacterium
CCATGATGTTCCTCCTTCCAGGAAACAAGAGGGCTGGGAGCCTCATTCAGGAACCAGTTCTCTGCAACCATCCCCATGCCATGGCTAAGACTCCAAGCAAACAGGCATACAGCACGCCATTGAACAACATTGCGCTTTCCATGATGTTCCTCCTTCCAGGAAACTTTTGCAGCCCTTCCTCATCGACAGTGATGAGTTGAATTGTGTCTGCAGAAACCAATTAACGCACAGACCGTGCCGTGCTCATTCTTTTCAAGCGTTCGATCGCAACTAATTGTAATTCAATACTTTTATGAGGTCTATTCTAAGGGGAAGTGACTGAGACCGAAGGTAGCCCACGATGACTCGCGTCTGCTCGCGAGCTCAGCGCGCGAGGGATCGCGTGCTGTCCCCAAGAGAATGCGGGTTAGCCGGCAGGCGATCGCTTCAGCCCAAACTGCTTCATCCGGCTGCGCAACGTGCTGGGAGGGATTCCCAAACGCACAGCCGCGCCATCCGGACCAGCGATACGCCAATCTGTCAGTGCGAGGGTCTGCAGAATATGCCGGCGCTCGAGTTCTTTGAGATCCTCTGGTGGCTGGGTATGAACTGATGAGGCCTGTACACCCAAGACATGGTTGTCGATCCGCAACACCGGTTCACGAGAGAGGATCAGTGCGCGCTCGATCACATTTTCCAGTTCACGAACGTTGCCGGGCCAGGGGTATCGCATCAACCGCTCAAGCGATTCCTGATCAATGTCTTTGCATGAACGTCCGAATTTCACGCAGTATTGTTTCAGGAAATGTCGCGCCAATAGGGGGATATCATCCGGGCGATTCCTGAGTGGAGGGACGCTAAGAGGGAAGACATTCAGACGATAAAAGAGATCAGCCCGAAATGTCCCGTGCTTGACGGCGGCTGGTAGGTCGCGATTAGTGGCGGCGATCACACGAACATCAACGCGAATGGGCTGTTTCCCACCCAGACGGTCCACCATGCCATCTTGTAAGACTCGCAGGAGCTTGGCCTGTGTTTCCAACGGCATTTCACCGATTTCATCCAAGAACAGCGTTCCACCATGGGCCAGTTCAAATCGGCCTTCGCGGGCCCGGTCCGCCCCGGTGAACGCGCCTCGTTCATGGCCAAAGAGTTCGCTTTCGACCAACCCGGCTGGAAAGGCAGCGCAGTTCACCCGCACCATGGGTTTCGAGTGCCGCGGGCTCCAATCATGGATCGCTTGTGCAATCAGTTCCTTGCCTGTGCCTGTTTCACCAGTAATGAACACGGTTGACGGAGTAGGCGCCACATCGTGAGCAAGGTCTATCGCATGTCGAAAGGCAAGGCTCTTTCCTATCAATGAGTCGGTATCCTGCCTAAGCTTCAGTTCTTCGACGAGGTAGTCTTTTTCTTTGTCCAGTTGGTCCCGCAGACGATCGATCTGTTCGTACGCTTGGACATGGTCGATCGCATAGGCGATCTGCGTCGCCACCTGCGCTAGAAACTCGAGGTCTCCCGGGTCGGGAACGCCCGACTCTATCGTGCCGATATTGAGAATGCCCAGACACTTATCTCTCACAAGTAGAGGGAGATTGATGATGCGTCCGAGGCCTTCCTGCACGTACATTGTGTCCTCAGGGAACACCTGTACCTGTTTCAACTCCGGGCGACAGTTGACGGTTTTGTGATCGTAGGCCCACCCCATCCCGCTTCCGATACGGGGAATCACCGTATCACGTTGCAGCACCACCTGTGCCATCGTCGTGGCCATGACATAAAACCTGAACCCATCGGCCTCACGATCGTAAAGGGTGACAGATGCCCGCGCCCAGGGAATCACCTTCGTGATCTCAGCGGTGATCGCTTCCCAGAGGCTGTGCGTATCCCGCTGAGAATTGAGCACCACCGCAACGGCCAAGAGGGCTCGATAGTTTGTTTCAATCTGTTCCATAGACCATCACACTCTGCAAATCGATACATTCATAGAGCTTTCGCTCGTGTGTCCGACATCCTATCAGAAAGACGCCCCCTCCGCTCCACACATACGTTGTCGAGCTGGAGATGGTGCTGATTCACATGCCCGATAGGCTGACTATTGTCTCGAATCTCGAAGCCTGCTATCTTTGCATCAATTGTGCTCTTGTTGGTATGTCACCCTTCCCTGGCGGAGAACCACCCTGCGGATATTGCCCGGACCTCATCAGCACAGCTGTTTTGTATGGTACCCGCAATCTCTTTGACGCCTAAGACACACCTGCTGCTCGATAGACCCTGGTGGTCAGGAACCGCGCTTCCCCTGGCGTTGCTCTTGTCTTTTGCGATCGCAGTAGGGGTGGGACTCTATACATTGACTTCTCTGAGAGCTGTCCTGGTCCAGGAGAAGGGGACAGATCTCGGCAGGACCGCGGCCAGGGTCGCGAACACACTGGATCGCGTGTTGTTTGAGCGGTTCATCGATATCCAGGTGTTTGCACATGACAGAATTCTCTTCGAGGGCAAACAGGAGGACAAGACACAGAGGTTACTGCAGTATAAGAAGCTGTACCGGTACTACTCCTGGGTCGGAGTGACCGATGCCGCCGGTCGAATCGTTGTGGCGACTCAGGTGTTTACCGGGCCCGAGACAGGTGGAATGATCGAGACAGAGCGTGCCACAGATGGTCGCGTGGGTTTCAAGCAGCCGGATTGGTTTATGATGGTAAGACAAACGGGGCGGGTCTATCTGGAGGAAGCCCGGATTTCACCAGAATCAGAGGGCATGATGGCTGTGGGCTTCTCGGCTCCCATCCATGGGCCACAAGGAGACTTTCGCGGAGTGGTGACGACCCGTGTTCCGATTGAAAATTTCCGGGCCATTCTTGAGGAAGAAGGGAAACTCCCAAGTGGAGAAGACACTCACGACTGGTTGCTGCTGGACCGTCAAGGAGCGGTGATCATCGAAAAGAAGCAAACTAGTGGTATGAACAGCAGTCTGCCGAAGGTGGAGCTGCTTTCCGCAAGAAAAGCCGCCGAGAATCGTGAGCAGCCTGGTTTTGTAGAGGAACTGCACCAGCGCCGGCAGATTCCTGTGGTGACCGGCTTTGCCAGAACACAAGGGTACAGCAACTTTCCGGGATTCGACTGGACCGTATTGGTTCGATTGGACCGTGAGCATGTCCAGGCTCCGATCAACCGGCTCATGTGGACCGTCGGCGGCGTGGGACTCCTGCTCGTCACGCCGTTGGTCGGCTTCGGCATGTGGGCGTCATGGAGACTGGTTCGCGATAACCGCGATCTGGCTCTGTCGCGGAAAGCCTTGGAAGAGTCCATCGCTGAGCTGGCTCGCTCCAACGCCGATTTGCAGCAGTTTGCGTATGTAGCCTCGCACGACCTGAAGGAGCCGCTGCGGATGGTCGCCAGTTACACACAGCTCTTGGCGAGGCGTTACAAAGGCAAACTTGATTCCGATGCCGACGAGTTCATCAGATATGCCGTCGATGGAGCCAACCGCATGCAATGGCTGATCAATGACCTCCTGGCGTATTCACGTGTGACCGTGCAAGACAAAGTCTTTGAAGAGGTGGATTGCAATAGGGTGCTGGAAGAGGTACTGAGCGATTTACAGGTTGCGGTCGAGGAGAGCCGGGCCGTCGTCACCCGTGACCCCCTCCCCACCGTGATGGCGGACAGGGTACAACTGGGACAGCTCTTTCAGAACCTGATCGGCAATGCCATCAAGTTCCACGGGAAGGAGGCGCCACAGATATATGTGTCGGCTGAACGACGGCCCACTGAATGGTTGTTTTCGGTCCGCGACAATGGCGTCGGGCTGGACCCCGAGTATGCCGAGCGAATCTTTGTCATCTTTCAGCGATTGCACAATCGTGAAGAATATCCCGGCACCGGCATCGGTCTGGCAATATGCAAAAAGATTGTTGAACGCCATGGCGGACGAATCTGGGTAGTATCCCGGACAGGCCAAGGAGCAACGTTTCATTTCACTCTGCCGATCGCATGATCGTGCTGCTCGAACCAATCCGTAGGGATCATCCGTCACGGATGATCTTCACGCAAGGAGACTTCGTATGCTGACGTCCAAGAATGTCAGACCCGTACAGATACTCTTAGTGGAAGACAATCCCGGCGATGTCGGTCTGACGCTTGAAGCCCTCAAAGAGGCCACGCTGCCCAATAAGCTTACGGTCGTCAAAACCGGTGTAGAAGCCTTGTCGTTGCTGCGCCGGCAAGGGCAGCACATAGGCGCTCCGCGACCGGATCTCATCCTGCTCGACCTCAACCTTCCCAAGAAAGACGGCCGAAAGGTGCTGGCTGAAATCAAGAGCGACGAGAATCTGAAACGCATCCCCGTAGTCATTCTCACGACGTCGGAGGATGAACGAGACGTCTTGGAGAGCTACAACCTCCACGCGAATTGCTACATTGTCAAGCCGCTGGATTTGGACCGGTTCATCACGGTGGTAAAAACGATTGAGGACTTCTGGCTGAGGATCGTGGTGCTGCCGAAGAATTGAAAGAGTATTGGACTAGTTCGCCGGCTCTAGTCCAATCAGCCGCAATGTTTTTTTGAGTATCGCCGACGTTCTTGGGGTGTCGAAGAACGACCGGAAAATATCATGCACGGCGGTCGTATGAGCGGAAAGGTCGGCTTGAAATTGCTTGAGCGCGATCGGCCGGTCATCTCTGTCATAGCCCATACGGATGGCACAGCGCTCCAAATCTTTCTGCTGATCCGGAAGCGCATGAGTCTGTAGATCGTGCACCATCTGAAGTTTGTGCTCCACGTCCCTGAGAAACTGATAGGCGCGGGTCAAATCGGCTTGTTGTTTTTTTGACAGAATACCGGCCTTCTGCAGACGCGCCAACGAACCCAGGGTTCCCCGCCCCAGAATATCAGGCATCCGCCGGCCTGCCAGTACCTGGATCGTTTGGATGAGGAACTCGATTTCCCTGATCCCGCCGACACCCAGTTTGACGTTGCGCTGCTCATGCCCGCGCTCCGCCATCTTCGCATCGATCCGCTCCTTGACCGATCGAACCTCTTCCACGATCTTCAGCCCCTGTTCGACATCCAACCCCTTCGATACTGGCGCCAGCACAAAGGGCCGCACCATCTTCAAGAACGATCTCCCGACCTCTTTGGACCCGGCCACGGGGCAGGCTTTCAGCAGGGCCAACCGTTCCCACACCTGCCCTCTCGTCCGATAGTACCTGGCATAATCGTCGAGCGAGCGAGTGAGCTGCCCCACCGAACCTTCCGCTCGCAAGCGGAGATCCACCCG